>CALWFA010000008.1 GCA_944377465.1 uncultured Clostridia bacterium | reverse complement strand
TTAATAGTATTACCGCCTAAATAAAGATCTGATTTATCATCAAGGCTACCATTTAGTCTGATCGAGACGCCACTATCGAAGTTTTTTATCTGATAGCCGTCTATCACGACCTCTATCTTGCATGACCAGACTCTAGAATATCCATTGTATTTCTTCGCTGTGTGATTGAAATCTTTGGTCAAGCTGAATATTTGCGCTCCGCTAGCTTTTATATCATACATGTCTCTCCCGTCGAATGTAATCGAGAGATTTTCAAATCGGATCTCCAGCTTACTATCGCCAGTGATATCTCTCATATCTAAAAGTACTTCATCTATTGACGACAATGTCGATCGGACTAATTTATCTAGTGTGATATCCATATCTAGAGCAGAGCAATACTCAAAAGCATATCCGCCTATTGAGTGTAGATTTCGTCAATTAATTTCTATATTATTAAGTTTCTTAAAGCCTGAGAAAGTATTTTCTTTGATCTCAATCACTTTCGGAGCGTAGAGCGACTCTAGATTATAGCAACCCACGAAAGTCCAGCTACCATAATTACCCAAAATACTACCGAAAGGCAAATTGCCCTCTCTAATCTCGCTGACATTAGGTAAGATTAGTTCCTTTAGCCCAAAGCAATACTCCGCTAAAAAGCTGCCTCGAGATTACTTCGAGACAGCTCAATAGTATTGAAAATCGTATAATACACTTTATATTGTGTATGTGTGACTATTGTTTCACGCGAATTTGATTAAAGCGAAGCTCGACCTCACTCTCACGACCAAACATCTCGACTAGAGCGGTCAATTTCTGCTCGTCTAGATTGATATCTTTGACCGTGCCTACGAAGCCAGATAGCGATCCATCTATAATCTCGATGACATCTCCTATCTTCACATTGATATCCACTTTCGCGTCGAGCTTGCCACCGTCTAGACCTAATCTCCTAGCCTCTTCGTCTGAGATAGGCACAGGGTGACCAGTAGGACCTACGAAACTGCTAATATTCTCAGTGTGTATCACTGCGTGCCAGATATCGTCGCCGTACAGCATCTTCACCAAAATATAGCCAGTCATGATCTTCCTAGGTACGAGCACCTTCTTGCCACGCTTCTCGACCAATTCGTCTTCCATAGGGATCACTATCTCAAAGATTCGATCTTGCAAGCTGTATTTTTCTATAGTGTTCTCTAGATTTCGTTTTGCCACATTCTCATATCCTGCGTAGACTTTTAGTGCGTACCACTTAGGTTCTTTGTCTATATTTCTCTCCATAATCTTCTCCTTATCTTAATACAAAAAGCTAGTCAGCCAAATACATAACTGGTCGAATCCAAGTAGCACCAAAGCAAAGACTACTACGAACACTAATACCACGCTCGTCTGCTTCACCACCTGTTTAAATGTAGGCCAAGTCACTTTCTTTAATTCATTGCCCGTATTCTTTAGAGATTGAGCGACCTTGTTTGGCTTCTTTACCTTATCTTTTTTCTTTTTCGCTACATCTTTTGCCTTGACTTCCACGACTTTAGACTTTGATCTTTTTTCTTTCGCCTTAGTCTCAGTAGTGGCGTCTACAGTCGTCTCAGTAGCCACAGTGCTATCGTCGATCTGAGACTCTGCGACTATAGACTCGCGCTCGATAGTGCTGTCTACAGCTTCATTTTGCGTAGCCTGATCTGCTCGAACGACAGGCTTTTTAGAAGACTTCTTGCTCTTTTTCTTAGACATACTCACCCCTATTTAGTCTCTTTGTGTGCTGTGGTCTTTTTGCAAGTAGGGCAATACTTCTTTATCTCCAATCTGTCTGGATCATTGGCTTTATTCTTGGTAGTATTGTAATTTCTATTCTTGCATTCTGTACATTCCAAAATGATCTTTTCTCTTTTGGTTTTTGCTTTCTTTGCCATATATACTCCTTTTTGTGTTTAAAAAAACACCCGCTAGGTGTATTATCATATTACCACATTGGCGTCCGCTTGTCAACATAAATATAGAAAAATTTAAAATAATTTCTCAAAACAGACTCCCCTATCCACTATCTCACTCTCGCATCGCGCTGACAAATGAAACAAAAAAAGTACACGGATGTGTACTTCTCCTATTCTTCTTCACTGTCCGTATCTTTAAAGACAAAATTACTTTTTTCTTTAAACGGTCCATCAGAGACTTCGTCATCTGTATCAGCCTGTGAGATAGTCTCTTCGCTCATCTTCGACTGCTTGTTTGGCTTCTCTTCTAATGAGCCATTGGTGAGCTCTTTTGCTTTCTTCTCCTTTTTCACCTTGTTTCGCTTCTCATTGCCGAGTAGGACTTCGATACAATGCACTTTCTTCCCAAGTATATCCATAGTGAAGCGGAACATAATGTAGCACAGAAAGACGCAACCTATTATGGATAAAAATGCTTGAAATCCATAAAATCCCTCAATGTAGAGCCCGCAAGTAAAAGCGATAAACATGACAAACTCTAAAAGCGTAAACACACATGCCACGATAAAGATATCTATGATCCTACTCTTCACCGACGCGTCAGTGAGCATCAACATCAGCATGAATGACAATATCAATATCAGGGCGACAAAATTGACCCCCATTCCGCCTAGGAAATTTGCAATTGTCGTCCACGCCATCACTATGCCCGCAAAGACGATTGATAAAATGTATGCAATCTTCAGATCTTTGGTCATAAAACTCTCCTTATTAAATTATATCATAAATATTGCTCATTTGCAACAATTTTTAGTCAAAATGTCATGTTTCTAGGCGGGAAAATAAATTCGTGTGCTATACTGCTTCGGGGTGAATTATGGAAGAACTACGAGAAATGGTCGAACTGGCACTCAAGCGGATCGACGATTTAGAAAAAAAACTAGAAAAATACTATCAGCTATTAGAGGTGGGAAACGAGCTAGATTTTATACTGCGGGGCAGTTATATTCTAGCAGAAGAGTTGCCACCTGTATTGACTGGAAACTATGAAGAGGAGTAAAATATGGATAGTCTAGAAGAATTAAAACAAGAATTGGAGCTACAGAAGACAGCTATAATCAACAAGGGTGGCGCTGTCACTATGGCTTACTCGCACCCGAGCCCGAGCGAAATCACTGCTGGGATCGGCACTATCACGGTGCCAAACTATAGTGAAGCCACTGCGACTCCTGCAGATGTGGCGAATGGTAAGACCTTCTTTTCAAACAACAGCTCACTAAAGACAGGCAGTCTCATCGTGCCTGATTCTACTACTTTTGAGGAAGTGTATTACTACACCAACACTGACAGCACTAAAACATATTACATTGATATACCCGAGGGGATAGAGACTTTGCGAAGATCTATATTCTATCAGTCGCCGAATAAAATGTCGGTAAATTTAAATGAAGATTTGGTCGAAGTCGAAAAATACGCTTTCTATGACTGTGACGATGTCACTATCAACAATCTCCCCTCCTGTACCTCACTCACCACTATAGGTGACTACGCATTTTATGGTGCAAAGGGGATCAGCCTATCTAATCTGCCAAACTCGATCAGCTCGATAGGTGCATACGCTTTTGCCAACATTGCCACTGCAAATACAATAATCAAGCCACCTACAGGAATTACTAGTCTATCTGAAGGAGTATTCGCGAGTGATGAGCGAATAGTCATGGATAGCTACGATTTATCTCAATACAATCTCACCTATATGCCAGACAAGATGATGTATCAGCTGACTTTCGACTGCGATTTCACTCCGCCTACAAGTGTCATATCAATAGGTAAAGAAGCATTCTACCGCAGTAATTTTACTAATTTTTATTTTGGAATGACTATACACGATATTTACGACGGAGCTTTTGGCTCATTGACCACCGACCCTGTGTCGATGTATACCACTCAAGTAATGGTATTTCCGAATCAGATCGTGCCAATAGTCTATCCATACGCCTTCCCGTCTCAGATAAAGGACACAGTGGTAGCATATGTGCATGAGCAAAGCTTTACCACTTATCAGTCTACGCTATATAACTATGTAAAATTTCAAAATATATTACCGCTTAGTGAGATGCCATAAGGCATAGGCGCACAGTCCTCTTCGACTGTGCGTTTTTTCGTGCCATATACACGCACTCCGTTTTGTACTTTGAATTTATCGAAGCGTAGAAGTTCGCGTGCGACCAGTTTCCCAGACTGATATTTGAGACGATAGGATTTCACTTCCATGCCACGAGACGGCTGTCTGAGGTAGAAATATTCATCGTCGTACTCCACTTTGTCTAAATATTTCCCCTGCGTGTCATACTCGATCTCGTCCTTTGGCGCTGTGATTGAGATGATTTCATTCTCTGTCTTGTATTCCGTGTCGGCTAGACTGGCTCCGAAAATCCTTATCCGCGCCTTAGAAGATGAATAATTCGTGATGATAGTGATCTTTTCGCCCGTATTGTTTCTAAACCTAAGGTCGCTACTACCGAAATTTACCATTGCATCAAAGCCATATTTGACATAACCGACCTGTTTGCTGTGCTTATTCGCCTCTAATATCTCTAGCCCTGCGAGCAGAGCGGAATTATACAGTGTGGTCGACACTTGGCACACTCCGCCACCCACGCCATTTACATATTCATTATTGATGATGATCTTCGCCTCGCGATAGCCATTCGCTTTAGTGCGCCTACCAGTAATCTTATTGAACGAAAAGGTCTCATTCGGGGCTATCTCTAGTCGGTTTAGACTCGCGAGCGCCGTCTTTACATTATGCTTTCTATCCGCATTAGAGCGCGATATGTCTGTCGAAAAATCCGCTCTGAGATATGCTCTCTTTTGATAATCTTGCGCACGAATATTCGGGATCAACTCTTGCGTAGGAAGGTCAATGAGGAGCATATCACTATTCAGATAAGTGGTCGCGATTTCATGATACAGTGCGGTCTCGTCGAGCCGGATCCCGACCTGCTCAGGTGTGATGAAAAATACTTTTTCTGTATTTGTATTGATAGTCTGCTTTGCATCTAATGGGGCTCGCTCTATCGTATTTTTTATCTTAGTCACGAGCGTGTCTAAATTCGGAAATAGATAATTTATCGCCACACTCTCGTCTATACCAATATCTAACATATGTGCAAGTAATCTTCGTCTAGTCTCCGCGCTATCGAATCTACCGTAGCGATTTATAGCAAAATCAATATCGAATTTTTTTGAAGTCTTTATATTGTCCGCCAGTCTATATTGAAAGATCTTGTCTTTATAGTGAAATTCGATATTTTCATCATCTAGATCCGCGTATGAATTTTGCGAGGCTTCTACTACATTGTGATCGATCTTCTCGTCAAACATTTCCACTTGAGCGCTGGAATGCAATATTTGATCTCTTCGCTCAGTGAGACCAAAAAGATCGCTCTCCGCCGATATACATACACACATGAGGGGTGAAAAAATTACACACAATATAGATATAATGATCGTATATTTTTTCATACCCATATTATGTGTAATTGATGTGATTTAATGTAGAATTTCGTCGAAAATTGCTAGATTTTCGCTAGCTAAAATGACTATGACTCGATCAGTGGAGTGCCGTCATCATCGTCATCATGATCGTCATCGTAGTCTATGCCCACCACCTGTGAGACATCTCCTAATTTCTTTGCGATCTTTTTGCTCGACTTGGTAGCCAGCTCGATAGTAGAATTAGCCTCTCCTAGTTTGTTTTGAGTCTTGAGCAATAGCTGGACAAATTTCTCAAACTCTTGCTTGAATGTAGACAAGACTTGCCACAATTCACTGCTACGCTTCTCAATGGTCAGCGTCTTGAAGCCGAGCTGTAGACTATTTAGTAGCGCGGTCAGCGTAGTAGGTCCGCACACGACGATCTTGTACTGATTTTGCAAGGTATCCAAAAGCTCGACATCTTTCACCACTTCCGCATATAGCCCCTCGATCGGCAAAAACATCACTGCAAAATCGGTCGTCTCAGGCACAGATATGTATTTCTCTTTAATTGATTTTGCTTCTTCCTTGATGCGTTTTACGAGTTGCTTTTGACATTTGTCTATCAGATCTTTGTCCAGAGTGTCGCTCGCTTCGACCAGCTTATTATAGTCTTCGAGCGGGAATTTGCTATCAATAGGTAGATAGACCTCATGCCCGTCCTTACCCGGCATTACGACCACGAAGTCCACTCGTTCCTTGCTATTTTTCTTGATCTGCACCTGTGCTTTGTACTGACTAGGTGCCAGCATCTGCTCGAGCAGTGTGGACAACATCACTTCTCCCCAGCCACCGCGCACTTTCACATTTGACAATACCTTTTTCAAGTCGCCCACACCGGTCGCCAGCGAGCGCATCTCACCTAGACCTAGATTCACGCTCTCTAGGCTCTGCTGAATCTTGCTAAAGCTCTCGTTTAGTCGCTGAGAGAGCGAATTATTTAATTTTTCGTCCACAGTCTCACGCATCTTCTCGAGCGCCTTTTCGTTCTCTTGACGCATATTGTTTAGTGAGAGATTGACATCAAAAGTGAGCTTTTCGATCCTCTGCTCGTTGCGGGTAGTCAGTTCATCCACACGCTTACTGATCGAGTCGAATTCTTGCTTCTGTATCACGGTCAGATTGTTGATCGTATTTTGTGTAGTGATCTCACTATTTTTCATTGCCTGCATCAGCATTTTGCTGACCATCTCGTTTTGTTCTTTTTGATTGTCCACAATGTTTTTTATAGCTGAGTTGTCCACCGCACCTGACGGCTTGCGCTTGTACATTACGACGAACACAATGAGACTGATCAGCCACACGCCAGCAAACACCGAACCTAAAATAATATATTCCATATTTGTCCTTTTAATATTAATAATATATATATTGCTCATTTGGATTGGATATTTTTTACTTTTCTATCTTCAATTTCGTTTTCTATCTTTTAATAGCCGATTTTAGAATGCTAGTTTCTTCACACGAAAAGAAATCTCCAAGCAAAAAATTTCAAAACACATTTATCCACATTTCCACATGAGACAACAAGATTTTATCATATTTTCTCGCTTAAAGCAAATAAAATCCACCTAGCAAAAAGAGCGATCTCTCGCCCTTTTATGAAAATCACTAATTTCGTTTCCAATAATAATTGTAATAAGTCGACCTAAAATATGTCGCATTTTGTGCTGGATCAGTCACCGTCACGCTTGTACCACTTGTAGCTGTATTGTCAGTAGATACCCACCAGCCATTAGTCTCCTCAAATGTCACACTGCTTAATGCACTACAGTTATAGAGTGCGTATTCTCCAATACTGTATACACTGGATGGAATCACGACTGAAGTAATATCGGATCTATAGATGAAAGCATGTTGATATATCTGCGTAGCACTAGAGTCTATCTCTATCTCATTACTGCCATCTATATTCTTGATGAAATATCTCTCTCCATTATAGTCCTTATATACATTTCCATTTATAGTCACGAGTTTACTGTCTATCTCATTTGTAATGATCTCTAATATTGAATCAGTACCAGAATAAGTACCATACGAGCCAACATTGAAGGTCACATTTGATAGATTTACAACCTCGACTAAACTATAGCATCTATCGAATGCATTTGATCCTATACTTGTTACACTTGATGGTATAGTGAGATTGGTGAGATTGTTGCAATAAGCGAATGAGTATGAACCTATTTCTCTACATTGACTTCCATCCTCGAAGTTCACCGATATTATATTTGGTGAATCTCCAGATATGATATAATGTGGGTTATATGGATAGAATATATATGCTGGAATTTTAGTAACATTTGCTCCGATATTAACTGTAATACCTGGGCTATTCTGTCCTGCATGATAAAACACATTATTGTTTTCTTGTAAATTAGATACATTGGTAGCATTAAAATTAATTTCGGTGAGAGACAAAGTATCATTGAAGGCTCTCTCTCCAATTACCGTTATATCTTCAGGTATTGTAACAGAGGTAATATCCGATCTAGAATCTAACGCATATTGATATATCTGTGTGGCACTAGAATCTATCTCTATCTTAGTACTATGGTCTATATTCTTGATAAAATATCTATTTCCATTATAATCCTTATATATATTTCCATTGATAGTCACCAGCTTACTATTCGCCTTGTCCGTAACTATTTCCAATATTGGATTAAACCTGATATCTGTGCCATAATCTCCCACATTAAAGCTTATACTTGATTCATTCACTATTTCGACTAGGCTATGGCTTGCATAAAAAGCCGTACTTTCGATATTTGTGATTTGTGAACCCTCTCTGAATCTTACACTAATTAGATTATCATTTGTAAACACCATACTAGATAAACTTGTCACAACATAATCTTCTCCACCTATTGCAATGGGTGCTACAAAAGGATCAAAGTTGAGAGTCATAGGGCAAAGAGCATTGAATACTTCTTCACTGGCTGTGGCAGAAGCATACCATGTGAGATATTCTTCATTCGAGTTAAATGGTACTTCTCCTATAGCCGTGCTAATTGTACCGCTTAGATTAATAAGAGGAGAAATAATTTCGTTTGCTAATAAATCTTCCAAGCCTTTTAATCCTAAATCCGAGGTCTCATCATAGTATTGAGAATAATTTTGATATGTAAGTTCATATGTAAATTCTAATTCTATAGGGTAAGCCTGTTCTAGCATTAACTCTGATAAAGCATCAATGCTATATTTTTCATTCGATGCATTTATGTAGTAATCGCCGCCAATAACCATTAAGATTCTAAATATTGGATCTATAAGTAAAGATAGAGTTGGATTATTATATAATGTATAAGTGTGAATTTCTTGCTCCAAAATTGAATAAGTATTTGGTATTACTACACTATAATCAGGTCCAGTATAAGAATATATTGTACCATCTAAGATTGTGAAATTAAGGATCAATGGATCCGGCTCATAATTAGTCATGTGCCAATAATATTCTGCATATGTTGTGGTGACTCGTGTAACATTATCACTTGAATTAGTTACATCTAATGTAATACCTTCTGTGTCATTTTCTCCTTCTGACACCCACCAATATTGTAATCTTTCGAATTCGATATCCGTAAGCGCTGAACATCCTGTAAATACATCTGTTCCCATAGACGAAACACTTTCTGGTATAGTGATCTGAGATAACAATATACATTCTGTAAATGCATGCGAATCAATGCTAGTAACGGAATTAGGAATCTGCACCGATGTGATCTGTTCATTCCCTGCAAACGCAGAATTACCTATTCCCGTCACTAAATAATCTGTACCTTCTACAATGATTTCTGCAGGTCCTCCTCCTTCCCTATACGGTTCTATATTTACTGTCATAGGACACAAAGAGTCGAGATCTTTTGTACCATTTGCTATTCCATTAAACCATGATAGAAATTCATTTGGATTATTAAATACTATTATACCTGTTTTCGTGTTGATCGTACCTTTAATTGCAGATTTATAATCACTAAGCCCTGGTACAGCATCCATAGCTATTGAAGAAAGCATATATAATGACATAAGTGATGAGTCACTGGAGTTTTCTATATTGTAAGTATAGGTTATCTCGGCATTGATTGGATATGGCCCCATCTCTACTCTTGTCATAAATTCTTCCATGCCGATGAGTTTGCCGTCCACATAGTATTCTCCACCAATATATATCAATAACATTATTATTTTTAAATCATTTGGTAGTTGTGTAAAATCCGTAGTATTCATTAGTATTTGTACTTGTTCTTCAGTGATGGTGATATTCCTAATCTCTGGCGAAGTATTCTCCACTATAGAATAAGTAGACGGGATTACGACATTGGACTCGGTGCCGGTATAACCCGTGATGACGCCGTCCTCTATAGTGAAGTCTAGTTGGGTATATTGTGGCTCAGGTGGGAGATCTTCGCGTTGCCAATAGTAGTTTGCATATGTGCTAGTGAATAGGATGCTATTATTAGTAGGATTCGTCACATCTACGGAAGTAGAGTCTGACATATCCTCACTCTCGCTCACGCTCCACCCTTCCGTATTCTCAAAGGTGATAGAGCTGGGCACACACTCGGCAAACACACTAGGTCCAATCTTCTGTACGCTACTAGGTATTGTCAGTGCAGATATTTCATTGTTATATTCAAACGCCCCCTCACCGATCTCTGTAACCTGACTTCCTAAAAAGTTGATTGTTAGAGAGTTCGAATCGGTCATCATTGCAAACATATACTCAGGTATATACTCTACATTTTCACCAATGTTTAATATAAGGTTTTTACTAATACCATAAAATGGAGGTACATTTACAGTATCTCCCGATGCATAATCCATATCATAATCATTAGCAGATATAGCATTATAGTTTAATATATTCACATTCTCCGCACCATAATATGCAGTATATCCTATATATGTAACTCCATCAGGAATAGTAATAGAATCTAAATGCAAAGACATTGTAAATGCAAAAATTCCAATAGAAGATACCGCATTGCCGTTATAAATAATATTGGTTGCACATGTAAATGATAACATCCAATTCGGTATTCTTTGTACATTTTCTCCAATATATATTATTAAATTACTATTCATGTTACTATTTAGTATTTCCCCACCTGCAGAAAAGAAAGGTGAAGGAAATTCATTTTCATTACCCATATCTATAGTAAGCGGCACATCATTCGCATTGATCGCATTGTATTGGAGATTCTCTAGAGCAGAGGCCATACCGAAGGCATATTGTCCGATCGTCTGCACGCTCTCTGGGATCGTAAGGCTCAATAGGCTCGTCGCGCCATAGAACGCACTCTCTCCTATCGTCTCAAGTGAATCGGGTAGATTTAGGCTAGTCAAAGGCTGACAATTATAAAATGCAAAATCACCGACCTCTGTACACTCTGAGCCATGTGCAAAATTTATGCTATCAATATTCGGAATATGTTGATCGCCCTCATATGGATAGAAAAGATAGTCAGGTATCCTAGTGACATTCGCCCCGACATTGACCGTAATACCTGTAGACTCTTTTCCCGCGGCACCGAATAGATCACTAGTGGCTGTGCAATCAGCCATATTGGTAGCATTGAAATTGATCTCAGTCAGTCCAGTACAATTCCAAAATGCATCATCTTGAATAGATGTAACATTCTCTGGGATCGTGATCTGAGATAGATAGATACAATCAACGAACGCCATGGTCCCAATACTAGAACAAACAGAATCTTCTGCAAAATTTAATATGGTGATATTAGGAGCATTCGCACCAGAGTTTGGTGTACAGAATATGTAGTTTGGTATACGCGTGACATTTGCGCCCACATTTAATATCGTACCAGCAGTATCCCGTCCCACATTCATAAAGACATTATTATCTTCAGACAGATCGGACATGTTGGTAGCATTGAAATTGATCATGCTTACCGCCGTACAGCCACTAAATGCTGAGTTTCCAATTCTGGTCACCCTACTAGGTATAGTGATCGATGTTAGGCTCGTGCAATCTACAAAAGCACTTGCTCCAATGCTGGTAAGATTCGCAGGCAGGGAGATTGATCTCAATCTGTTTGATCGCGCAAAAGCTTGACTGCCAATGCTGGTCACGCTATCTGGAATATTGATCGACTGCAACCCAGATATAGAAAATATGCCATCAGATAAAGTAGAGATAGTAGATCCCTGCTCAAAGGTGACTGTATCGAGATACAAGGTGCCTGAGAAGGCATAAGAGCCTATGTTAGTCACGCTAGCTGGTATGACGACATCGGATAGATCCTCGCAATATTCAAATGCATTTTGTCCAATGCTAACGACATTCGACTGGATCGTGAGATCTGTCATATTCCTACATGAGCGGAACGCATATGCGCCTATACTCGTGACCGATGACGGAATATATGCGCTGGTGATCGGCGCAGAGTGGAAAGCGCCCGTACTTGAATTTGAACTACTATATATCGCGGTGACTGAGTATTCATTTCCGTTATTGTTTACCATGGACGGGATACGGAGCTCCCCTGATAGAGTGGACGGATTGGTGGCTCGCACCGTCGCATTACTGCCCGAATAAGTATAGCTCAGCGGACTAGTGCTAAGATCTCTAAAGATAGCATAATAGACATTCGGACTAGTAGGCTGTACTGTGAATGAGTATTCTAGCTCATCGCTCACCCATTCACCGTCTGTGCTACCCGCACGCCAGCCTAAAAACTCTACATTGTCGTTCGCCGATGCGGTGAGTGTGACGGTCTGCCCGACTAGGAAAGAGCCTGTCTGACTGACTGAGCCGAGAGTCTCATCATTAGAAGACACGCGTAGCATCTGCATGTCTGATTCACCCTTGTCTATTAGTAGATTTGTCGCTGTGACTCCGTCTGCGATATTTGCGTATTGTATCGCATGTGCGATCACTTTTATGTTCACCACTTTGCCGACAAAACTATTGTCATAGATCTCAGGATCAAAGGTATATGAAAGGGTAAATTGTGTATCATCGCCCGCCTCTATCTCGCTCGCTGGAGTGATATATTCCCCCTGTGTATTCTGCTCTATGCGTGTGCCTGATAGAGTGTAATATCCGCGCTCCGCATAATTCGCTTCATCCTGTACCATCACTCGATACTCAAGTATCACATATATACGCGCCGAGCCAGTATTCTGCACCCGTCCGGAGACTTGTACTCTACTGCCCGGTAAAATATATGTAGTGATATCATTGTCAGTGCTGACGGCTTGAGTCGTCATGCCATCTGCTATATTTACTCGAATCATTGCAGTGGAGAAGTCTCCCTGCTTATCTTTTGCGGTAGCAGTAAAGTATGCATATGCACAGCCGAAGGCTATCGAAAAAGTTAGTAATGGAATCAATATCCACAATACTAACCATTTTAAATTAAATGAATTGTATTTCTTCAAACTGCCACCTTATGCTAATATTATAATAATTATTTATTTATCGTGAGTCAAATATTTTAGCGCATTATAATAAAATTTCACCCTAAACCGCAAAAAAATCAAATAAAATTAATTGGCTAAAATCAATAAAAATGTCAAAAATATCATTACAAAAAAACCTAATATAAAAAATAAAAATTATTTATTTCGATGAAATTAGGCATTAATTTATAAAAATTGCATTTAAAAAACCTATTATTTACATAAATAAATTGAGATGATAATTTCGCATAATTTTTCTCGTGACATATTTTTCAAGTCTATAAAAGCAAAAATATATGGTGAATAATTTCAATTAAAAACCCGAGAAAAATTAAAAAAATTTTTAAATTTCTAAAAAATACACCGAATTTTTACATATTTTGTACCTATTTTTATCTATTAGACAAAATTTTTATATATTTGATTTTTCATTTACTGCTAAATTTTATAAATGGAGTATTTATGAAAATTAAAGGTAATAGTTATCGTTTTGTTTTAAAATATTTAGTAGTGTTTTTCATCTGCCTTGTCCTAAGCAATGCAAATATCAATGGTCTGAGTCCATTCTTGACCGCTTTCTTCTTTGCTGGTATTTATGTCGGGCTAGACTATAGGCTCATGGCTACCTTCACGCTATGCTGTGCTTTGGCGCTAGAGCCCACGCTCGAATCCTTACTGGTCAATCTCACCGCCGTAGCAGTCGGGATATTATCTTACTTCATCTTTCGCTGGTCGAAGCGTTCAATGCCCTTATATGCAATATTTATCTCTTACCTAATCGGACTAGCTACATATATTTATTATCATTTCGTAGACTTTCGCTCGCTTCTCTATTTCATGGCGCTCGGATTAGTCTCGCTATATGCCTTCATCATTGTACTGCATGTGATACTACTCAGAAAAAATTGCTTTAAGCTGACCTTAAACGAGAGCATCTGTTTTCTATATGCTCTAGCACTATTAGGTGTAGGGCTAGCCCCTGTATATATCTTTGAATTTTCGATCGCCAGATTCGTACTCGTCGCTATCATCTTTATATTCGTAGCTGTCGGCAGTCCGAATCTAACTATATCCGTTTCCCTCACCTTCTCGCTCGGAGTCGCTCTGTATTCACATTCACTTATGTTCGTCGCTGAGTTTGCCATAGTCGCTATTTTATGCAATATATTCAGCATGCCGAACAAATTCAAGATATTTTTAATGGCGATAATCGGAGATTGCTTCATCAACCTATACTTTTTTGATACAGGTATTACATTATTGTACAATTTACTACCGATCGCTCTAGCGGGAGTGGTATTCGTATTGATACCAAACCGACTGCTAAACAGCCTCTCAGACATCGTATATGTGAAAAAAAGTGAAATTTCGTCGCGAAATCTCATCAACACCTCACGCAAAAATGTCTATAGGCGTATGAGTGAACTGAGCAATATTTTCTTAGAAATGAAGCAGATTCATCTAAATATGGTGAAAAAAGAACTCTCCCACTCCGAACTTTGTGCCATGCTGACGCGTGAAATCATGAATACCTGCTGTAAAGATTGCCTAGACAAAAATCGGTGCACGCGCTCACTCGGCACGGACAACCTATCCAATCTCGCCCAGCTCATCGAAGTAGCGGTCACAAAAGGAAAAGTCACATTGCTAGATATTCCTAGTGCCCTCAGTGCTAGGTGTGCGAAAATAAATAGTCTCATCTCTATGATCAATCGACTGAGCAGTGAATATCGGCAGTATAAAAACATGCTAGCAGATGTAAACAATGTGAAAATCCTGCTCGCAGATCAAATGGGTGCGGTATCTAGATTGTTGCTAAATATAGGTGAAGAGATCAATACAAATGTCAGCTTTGATATCGCTCGCGAGAATAAGATCGTGTCTCAACTACTGAGCGTAAATATAGAATGCAAAGAAGTCCTGCTCTATACTGAAAAAAATAAGGACTCTAGCGCTATCCTGATCGTGAAGAGCAAGGACGCAGACAATACAATCATAGAAAAGATAGTATCCGACTGTCTGAAGGCTCCTATGCAGATCAGCACTATTACTCCGATCGAAAACGGAGACTTCTCTTCAGTGACTCTAGTAGGAAAATCAAAATACGACTGTATCTTCGGACTAAGTAGCTGTAACAAGTCGGGCAACGAAGAATGCGGAGACTGCCACAGCATCATCAGGCTAGGCAGAGATAGATTTTTACTAGCGCTCTGCGACGGTATGGGTAGTGGAAAGTCAGCACAGAAGATGAGCTCTATGACGCTAAGTTTGATAGAGAATTTCTACAAAGTAGGCTTCGACAATGAAACAGTATTAGAGAGTGTGAATAAACTACTAGCGGTAAGCAATCAAGAAGATTATTCCACTCTCGATGTTTGCCTACTAGATCTAAATAACGAAATCGCAGACTTTATCAAAGTGGGTGCGCCATATGGTCTAATCAAGCGAGAGAACGGTACTGAAGCGATAGAAGGCGGAGCACTGCCTATCGGCGCCTTAGACGAGATCAAGCCTGCTACACAAAAAACCGCAATCTCCACGCACGATCTGATCATACTCGCGACAGACGGCATTACCGACGCTTTCGTGACTCAAGACAATATGATAGAATTTGTATCAAAGCTCGCTACAAACAATCCGCAGACGATCGCTGAAGCAATCTTAAACGAAGCGCTAGCACTCAATCAAATGACAGCAAAAGATGATATGACTGTATTGGTGGCTAGGACATATCTAAAGAATGACAAGACAGCTTAAATTAGACGACATTAACTAAAAAAAATAAAAATTTCACTAAATCTTCTATGAAAATGGCAAAATTTATATTAAAATTGCCATTTTTTATTTTTTATGGCTCATATTTTATTAGTCTATAGCAAACCGCATATGATTGACGAATCTTAAAATAAAATTTTTAAGCAATTTTTTGATTTAGTATTGCAATTCTAGATAGATTATAGTATAATTTAGAAAACGATTTAGGAGAACGATATGGATAAGGTATTAGATTATATCAAACAATACGACATGATCAAGCCGGGCGAAATAATCGGCGTAGCATGCTCGGGCGGTCGGGACAGCATCTGTCTGCTTCATTATCTAAATTCTATCAAAGCAGATCTTGACTGCGAGGTAGTGGCTATCAATGTAGATCACGGCATCCGACCTACCAGTGCTTTGGATACTGAGTTTGTGATGCAGTTTTGCAAGGACAATCAGATCCGCGCATATAAATTCAAGGGCGAAGCACTAAAGGTAGCAAAAGAAGAAAAGCTCACCGTAGAGCAAGCAGCGAGAAAAGTGCGTTACGGAGTATTCGAGACCGTCATAAAAAAGGGTCTAGTCGACAAGATCGCACTCGCCCATCATCAAAATGACCAAGCCGAGACAGTGCTACTAAATATCATTCGTGGTGCAGGGCTAAATGGCGCGCGCGGTATGGAGCCAGTACGAGACGGCATATATATCCGTCCGCTACTCAACACTCCGCGTGAAGAGATAATGTCCTACATAGACGAATATAGCCTAGAGTATGTAGAGGACGAGACCAATCAGGACACGACCTATGCTAGAAATTACATTCGCAATATCATCATGCCTGCTCTAAGAAAGCAATTCAAGGCTGTAGATAAGAATATCGTAAACTTTTCTAAAATCTGTGCGACCGACGACGACTATATAAATAGTCAGATAGATTTGGGCTTACTCATAGAGACTAAGGATTACACGAAAATACCGCTCACATACTTCTATCAGAATGAGTCTATCATCAATCGAGTGTTGATGCGTGTACTCGCTCGCTTCACTCATCAAGATATCGAGAGGAAGCATCTAAAGATGATACGCGAATTCGCTGTCGAAGCGAACAATGGTAGCACGATCAATCTACCTATGAAGATCAAAGTAAGCAAAGAATACGAATATATAACGATCGGACAATTCAAAAAGAAAAATCTAGAAGGCGAGCATGTATTTAAAAAGGGCAGAACTATTCTCGACGGATATGGTACGATTCGCATACTTGAGAGCAAGGTAAGGACAGAGCCGAAGCTTCATCAGCACATAATAGATGCCACGAAGATGCCTGCTGGCGCAGTGTGGAGATATCGTAAGGAAGGAGACATATTCTCACCACTAAATATGGGTGGCACGAAGAAATTAAAGGACTACTTTATAGATAAAAAAGTGCCACAGCGCATGCGTGACAATATCCCAGTGCTCGCTGTAGGAAATCGTATCTTGCTGATCGCAGACATTGAGATATCGGACGAACTAAAGGTGACTGACGATACTGTCCGCTTCTACAAGATCAACTACGAAAAGGATCTAATCTAGTATCTTAATATATAGACAAAAATAAAGGCTCAGTCTGATCTGAGTCTTTATTTTATATTGTATGACTTAAGTATAATATACACCAAATTTTGATATTTTCTTTTGATTTTATTTGTTTTATGGGTTCTGTCACCAAGGATAAATATTCTAAATTATAGAGGCTTAGTATGATTATTTTGGTGGAAAGATTTTGCTCTTTATGTACGGTAGGGAGAGAGTCTGTATCTGCGCATACACTTTCTCTGTCTCTCTGCGAATATTGTCCGTGTCTATGCCTCGCTCGGACATGTCTGATAGGATCATCTCCGCCACCTTCACATAATCATTCTTGTGTTCGGTATTCAGCTTCTTCCAATTAATATCTTTGAAATATTTGACGATATCGTGACCGTATTTGATCTCACCCTTGAGCATCATGCTGGCGATGATAGGATAGCCTATCGTCTGCTTCCAAAACGACATATTGTCATTCGATATATAAGTATTTGGAGTCTTAGTGATAGTATATGTCTTCGC
Source organism: uncultured Clostridia bacterium (assembly GCA_944377465.1). Classification (GTDB taxonomy): domain Bacteria; phylum Bacillota; class Clostridia; order Christensenellales; family UBA1242; genus Onthoplasma. The sequence goes on along the minus strand of CALWFA010000008.1, from coordinate 3,094 downwards.
ATGATCAGAAGAATCCACTCTAATATCGTCGCCGTCTATATGCACTCTATCGTCTGCTATCGCGCTATACGCTTCATATATTTTCTCTATTATTGGTATTTTATAATTTGCCATAATTCCCACCTATATTAAATGACAATTTACCCTGATGTCGTGATCTAAATATATCTATTTTTTCTCGTCCTCGAGCTCGATCTCTTCGAGCGGTTTAGTCTCAATCTTCTTTTCTGGCTTTGGTGCGAAATGGATCTCATTCGTCTTGGTGTTGTACAGCTGTAGTCCACCCTCTACCACGCTCACTTCGAGTGATTCATAATTTACGATCTGACCGTCTACTAGCGCCTTGATGCGAGCATCAGCATTCGTGATCTTGACCCTATTCAGCCAGTACTGGTGCGTGCGCTCGTCATATATCTGAGCTCCTTTATTAAATAGCTTGAGATACTTCTTTCTCTCCGCTCTATCCACCTGATTTACATAATTCAGATTGAATAATCCGTCAGACAGATTTGCGAGCGGACTCTGCTTTTTCTTGCCGTTATAGCCACCATTTGATATGCTCAGGTCAAACACGGTCTCTGTCTTTGCCTTCTGCGTCTTTGTATCAAAAGTAAGCTCGATGCCTTCATAGTTTGATCCGTACTGCATGATCACTAGGTTGCGAGTAAGTGCGTTTTTGATCTTGTATTGACTATATATCTCATACAGCTCCACACTCGCCCCGATCAACACATCATTGATGACTATCTTGTCATTCACGATCATATAGTCGATCGGCTTCACCTGTCGCTCTAGGATATTGCGTATGGCGGTGATAGGATTGGTCTCAAAGTCTAGGTACGAGATGAAGTCGTCATCCTTATTGAGCGGGATCACGCCGAGCTTGATCTTGCTGATATTCTCCACACTGTTTAGGAATTGATTCAGTATATATTTGTCCCCTATCACTACGAATTCGGTCTCATTATCTAGTGTGAGATTGCGTACATTCGTATTCATCTCATCTATCGACGGCGAAAAATATACGGAATATTCACACTTCTCCCGCTTGAGATATCTGACTATGCGCTTTGCATATTTTTCTCCATTGTCATTGTAGTCAAATGGTGCGACGATTAAGTTTAACATAGTTATATTATAACCAATTTATCAAAAATTGCAAATAAAATAGTAAAAATTAGTATATTTCCACCATTTTTTAATCATGTGAATAAATTTTCACATCTCAATATTACTTTATATTATATGTTTTGTCATTTTATTGATACTTTTGAATATCGGCTTTTAAAATTTGTATAATATTAGTATAATATAATGTGTAGCGGGTCACGATGATTCTAATACCGAGGACTGTGATATTAAAAAGTGAAAGTTTAGCATAGTATTAAATTTTATTCTTATAAGTGCTTATAAATCTCCCTACAAGTTTTCCACACTCTATCCACTTGAATAAAAGACAATCAATTATTTTTATATTTGCTTGACAAAAGTAAAGTGATCTGCTAACATATCAGTATCTAAATAAAGACCGTGAAGATGTGTGCAGTAGTGCCTTGCTTCCATACAGAGAGAGTGTCCGTGGCTGAGAGATGCTTATGTTCTGGCAATGCATGAATTTCAGCATCGGAGTCGCGCTCGGAAAGCACTTTTCGTGATTAAGAGTCGCCAGACAAAACTGTGAAAATGAAATGAGATCCACAAGCAAGCTAGATGCCTTTTTAAACTATGATGAAAAGCCATTGCGATGTTTGTGAAAATTAGGTGGTACCACGACTATGTTCGTCCTATGCGGACGATTTTTTTATTTTACCACTCTATCAAGTAAGTCACTTAACTCAATTCACGATCTAAGACACAAAAACAAAAAAGGAGCTAAAATGAAAGAAAGAATAGATGAAATCTTAAAATATACTCGTGACGTACTAGAGAGCATTAAGACGAGCGCTGAGTGTCAGACTCTACGCGTGGAGACTCTCGGCAAAAATGGCAAGCTCACTCAACTATTCCGCTTCATGAAAGAAGTGCCAGCGGAGAAAAAGGGTGAAGTCGGCGCCATGCTAAACAATGCAAAGAACGATATCGAGGCGATGATTTCGGCTAAAGAGACTTTTCTAGAACAGGCGGAGCTAGATAGAGAGATCCGCAGTGCTGAGAAGATAGATATCACTCTACCTAGTCAGACTTGTACCGGCAGTCTGCACCCACGCACGATCATCCAGCACGAGATCGAAGAGATCTTTATGTCCATGGGCTTCGTCGTAGAGGACGGAAATGAAGTCGAGACCGAATATAATAATTTCACCGCAGTAAATGTGCCCGAAAATCACCCTGCTCGAGATATGCAGGATACCTTCTGGCTAGACAACGGTCAGGTCCTGAAAACGCACACTTCCGCTGCTCAAAATCGCATACTAAGAAAATATCCACTACCTATCCGCGCGATCTTCCCTGGCAGATGCTTTAGAAATGAGGATACAGACGCAGGACATGAAAATACCTTCTTCCAGCTCGAAGGTGTGATCGTGGACAAAGATGTCTCTGTAGGGAATCTCATCTATTTCATGAAAGAAATGCTGTCAAAAATATTCAAAAAAGAGGTCGAAGTGCGACTGCGTCCAGGCTTCTTCCCATTCACCGAACCTAGCTTTGAGATGGATGTGCGTTGTCCTTTCTGTGATGGTCATGGTTGCTCCACCTGCAAGCAGGGTGGCTGGATCGAGCTATGCCCATGCGGTATGATCCACCCAGAAGTGCTGAAAAATGGTGGCATCGATCCTGAAAAGTATAGTGGCTGTGCTTTCGGACTGGGGCTTGACAGAATGACGATGCTTAGCTTCGGCATCAACGATATTCGCGAGCTGAATAGTGGCGATCTAAAGCTACTAAAGCAGTTTAACGTAAAGGCATAAGGAGGAAATATGATCATATCTCTAAATTGGATAAAAGAATTCGTCGACCTCGACGGTATATCTGTAGATGAGCTTGTCAAGCGATTCGGTCTATCCACGGCGGAAGTGGAAGGCGTGGAATATAAAGGTCAAGATATCGAAAATGTGGTCGTGGCAAAAATACTCACTGTAGAAAAGCACCCTAA
>CALWFA010000007.1 GCA_944377465.1 uncultured Clostridia bacterium | reverse complement strand
TTGTTTTTTCTAAATTTTGTTTCACTATGTCTCCTTATGTAGATTTTCTAGTTTTAGCCCTGGAATGAGCGAAGTCAGCAGGCGATATTCATCTGGAAATCTGTCATGCTCTTCCTGCATGGTGGGAGCGAATTTCCTAATGATCGAATTCTTCTCCCGCTCTTGCTCTTCAGGCGAATAATCGTGCCAAAATCTAAGTTCGATTTTCCCTTCTCTATATAACTGCATGATCTTTTCATACACATCTGGGATATATTCATATAGAGTCAGATCGACATCACGCTGACACCTGATCGAGCGTCTGCCGTGACGATCGGATCGCTCGTACTCACCCACATCTTCAGCAGAATAGATATAGCACTCTACTCCCTTATATAGTCTCTCAAAGCAATTCTCCGCGATCTCTCTGATGATAAGTTTGTCTGTGTCAAAATTATAGTCCCAAAAGCGTAGCGAATTGCCCGCATAGAGTACTGCGAATTCGTATTGCTCTGCGAGCCATACATATCCGTCATTTGAGTTTTCTAGCGTCAATCGCTTTAAGTCCTTGCTCCGTGAGCCATGATAATATCTCATCGTATCTCCTTTACTGCACTAGTTTCCCTTGTCCTGACTCTATCTGAGTCAAACAGGTCGCTGATAAAAAATATTTCTTCATAAATGCATTGAAATCAGTGTATTTTAGTGTCGCGACATATTTGATCATCTCATCAATCTGCTTTTGATCATGTGACTCCACTGCCTCTCTATTATTTGCCAATAGATCTCGCTCTATCTTCTCATCGATCTGTGGGTCTGCTGTCGAGATATATTCGTCACCTATCTTTCTTAGTTCCCTAATAGGTATATGTAGGGGTCTCGCGAGCAGATAGTCATGCTTATTGTCCTTGACCAACTCAAACTCAGCCTCGCTCACTCCATTAGAAAACAGTGTATCAAAATACTGCTCACTCTCGCAAAGGACCTGCTCTACATTGTCATCTTTACATACTATCTGTGTCTGTATGTCTGCTTGGTCTAGTCCGGTAGTGGATACTGCCGTGCGATAGCACAGTCTCTTCTCGTGTCTGAGTGGTCTCTTGATCCCCATTCGAAAATTACCTAAGTACAATAGCAATAGATCAAATAGATATCTATCCTTTTTATTTTTGATCTTTCCACTAGGCAGGAGCGAAATAGTGACCACGCTAGGCTCTTCCCCACACGCCTTGTCTCCATACCATTCACCCTTGAAATCTAAATTCGGTGTATTTTTTCTCCCCGTGTGCCTTAGTCCGCACACAAAAGAGTCGAGTATCTTAGACATATTCTCTATATCTATATTGCCGACAGTGTAGATCAGCAGATTATCAGAAGTGAGATTCTTGTCAATATAGTCGCGAATGTCGGCGACGGTGATCTTTTTGAAATCTCGCACCACCTTATCTATGTACTCACTCGACATTCTGCCTTGGATTAGCTCGTCTATGATAGTGACCTTTTCCTTGTCTAATTCGCTCTCATCTATGATGACATCATTGATACAATGTGTGAGCGTATCTAATTTCTCATCTAGATCATCGAGCGAATTCACACAGAATGAAAACATCATGCAGTCGCTCTCTATCCTCGCGTCCGCCTTCTTGCTACCCATATACATATTATCTGAGCGTACACCGCCCACCATATAGTCAAAGCCAGAGACTACATGCTCACACAAGTGTCCTAACTCTAAATATCTTTGCACACTATGCCCACCTATAAACTTCAGCATTATATATGTGCTAGCGTTCACTATATTTTGCCCAGCGATCAGTCGCACGCCATGACTTAGACGAATATCCTGTATCATAGATCTCCTACTTGTCCATGCTATCGTTCTTGATGAGATATGCCATGAAATGTTTGCTATCAAACTCGAGTTTGTATTTATCAATCTTCACTTTCGGATAATGCTCTGGCTTAGGATTCTTGAATTTCTTTTTCTTTAGTATAGTGAAATCTTTTTCTTTTATATACTGCTCTAGATACCTAAAATGAACGCATGGATCCTCAAAGATATCTATGATCAAAAAATATGATGCTTTGATCTGCATGATATTATGAAATAGATCTTCAAATGAATTGTCAAAATGACGCGCCTCACCTAGTGACAAATGCACGAGACAAAAGTCATAATGTTTCCTAAATGTCGTATGACAGATGTCCGCTTCTATCACATTAAGTCGATCCGAACCGATGGCGTTTTCTAGCGGATTTTTCTTTCTATTATCTCCAGGATATATGATAGCGTCTAGCTCCGCATTAGGAAAGTATTTCAGCAAAATACTAGCACTGATCTTTCCACTGCCCGCGTCTATCACTTTCTTTATGCTCGCGCGGTCAAAGTGCCTAGTCATCTTGCTAAATATCTTGTCATGAATATTCTTTGAGGTGTTTACTAATTTCTCCATCGCATTCCTTCCTTTAAGGTAGATTTTTTGATAGTATCCTTGATCGTCTCATGCCTTCTTTCATCCTAGCATATTCATACGCTATCACTCTAGGACCGTGCTCACGCAATTCTCCTATCATGTCGGGTATCGCTCTATCTAATTTTCTCAAAAAATTAAATCTAAATTTTGATGATAATATTTCACGGACCTGCTCGTCAGAGAGTTCTCGATTTTTGCGCATATATTCAAATAATTCTACGATCTGAAAATACTCATAATCGCTCATCGCACTCTTTACAGAGTTTGTATTAGGTTGAGTGAAAGCTTGTCTTTTCGCTATTTCTGCTTCTCTTCTTTTATTGTCTTTAGCTAAAAGCTTTGCTGTCCGCATTCTATTAGTCAGATCTATTAATAATCTCTTTTCCATACATTAAATTTCCTTTTAAATTTCCTTAAATATCGTACCTGGTCCGTCGAGATGACAGTCGATCTGCATGTTTTCGCCGAATCTACCGAGCACAGTATTCACTCCCAGCGCACGCAATTCTTCCGCTACCTTGATATATAGAGCATATGCTGTCTCTCTGTCTGCAGACGGAGAAAAGTCTGGTCTCGCTCCGCTATTGTCACTCGAACATAGAGTAAAATTCGAGATAAGCATGACCGAATACCCTAGATCTAGCACGCTGTCGTTTAATTTCCCGTCCCGCCTAAATAGGCGAATGGTCGCGATCTTTTTCGCCATGCGGTGTACCTTATCCATGTCGTCCCCGCGCATGACGCCTAGCATCACCATCAGCCCGCTATCTATCTCGCTCACCAGCTGATCGTCCACCGTGAGTCTCGCATGCCTCACTCGCTGAATCACTGCACGCATATTATCCTCGTGCAATCTTGCTGACGATCGACATATCCACCTTTCCTGCAAAGTTCTCTTTGAAATGTCGCATCACGGACGGAATAGATCGGTCTGATAATTTCTCGATCTCTCTGCGTATCTCATCTTCGCTCATCATCTGAGGTAGATAGATAGAGATGAGCTCACTCTGATGTCTAATATTGTCTGCTTCGGTCTGATTGCCCACCTTTATATAGTTCTCACGCTCTTCGTCGAGCTCTTTGATCGTCTTTTGCAGGATCTTGATCATATCTTGATCTGAGAAAACTTTTCCGTCCTTCTTTAGCTCAATGCTCGCCAGCATCGCCTTATTCATCACCACGCCGTAGATTGCCCTTGCCACGCTGTCATGCTCTTTCATAGCTTGGACATTTGCTTTCTTGATCTCATCTAAAATCATATTCTCTCCTTATTTTTATACAATTTTATTAAAATGCAATATCAACTAGATTGAACCCAAATTTTACCACTTCGCTAGCTGTCTTATCATTCAAATGCATACAGTACACTTCCGACCTTAAATCTGATGGGATATTATCAATAAGTTCTTTGATATTCGTGTGCTGTACATTCTCTATTAGTGTCACTTCCTGATAGAAATAATCAATCTTCTTTTGCTTTAGCAAGGATAGTGCAGTTTCATTTATATGCTTTGCATCTCCCGAATAAAATATCGTCTTTCCTGCTATATTTAGGATATATCCATACGCGTTTTCAAAATGCTCCTGAGGTAGACATTGTAATACATATTTACATTGACTGGGTTTAAACACAATTTTGTCTGCCCAATCTATAAGCATCAACTTTAATAATTTGATTAGATTTTCACTATTTTCATAATAGATTTTATAGTCGACCCGTCTCACCATAATATTGTAAAATTTTAAATAATCACAAATGGATGCCAAACTCGAAATATGGTCACCATGCGTATGCGTGATCAAAATCTCGACCTTTTCTACCTTATCCAACAGATGTAGATTCAAGATCTTTTCGTATACGCCATATCCTGTGTCTATTAATATCAAAGTTTTGTCAACTATATAGAATGCCGAGGTCGAGCCTCTATTTATATCAAATGCACCGCCATCACCAAAAAATTTTAGCATACATTCTCCTACTATTCATCTTTAAAGATATCGTCGATCTCTCCGTCTTCCATTGGCGTCAATACGACATCTTCTTTCTGCACCTTGCTAGTATTCTTAGTGTACAAAGTATCTTTTCCCAACTCATAGAATTGTGTAAACTCACTCTTCCACTTGATAGGGATCGTGCCACGCATACCATTTCTATGCTTTGCGATGACGAGTGAATAATCAAGCGCATCATCGTTCGTCTCGCTAGCATGCTCGTCCGCTATGTCCGCTATGAACATTACTATATCCGCATCCTGCTCTATACTTCCCGACTCTCTAAGGTCACTTAATTGTGGAGTCTTGTTCGTACGCTTCTCACTCTCACGATTGAGCTGAGATAGTAACAGTATAGGCACGCCTAGCTCACGCGCTGCTAGCTTGATGCTACGAGTGAGCTCTGCCACTTCTTGCTGACGATTGTTGTCCTTGCTCACGCGGTCACTCTTCATGAGCTGTAGATAGTCGATCACTACCATATCTAGCCCAGCCTGTGCCTTTAGTCGTCTACATTTAGATAGGATCTCTGCAGGAGTGATATTGGTCGTGTCATCAATGTAGATATTCGAATTCTCGAGTATCTTCTTGGTCTCAAATAGTGTCGCCCAGACATTATTGTCCTTCGTGCCGCCCTTCACAAAATCCATAGGCACACGGCCAGTCGAGCAAATGAAGCGCTGTGCTACCTGCAAGGCAGACATCTCTAGGTCAAACATCGCTACATATTTATTGTATTTTAGCGCGCTATTGACAGCAAAATTGACCGCAAGCGTGGTCTTACCTATACCTGGTCGTGCCGCTATGATGATGAGTTCGCCTGGCTTAAAGCCATTGGTCATCTTGTCTAATGTAGGGAAGCCTACCTTCACTCCCATGTTCGCATTAGGGTCGATCGATATCTTCTCCATTAGGTCGATCGCCTCGTTTACTCCCTTCTTGATATGCTCGAGTGAGTTCGTACGCCTGGTCTGTGATATATCGAAGATATATTTCTCAGCACGCTCGAGTACGGTAGTAGCGTCCCCCGTCTCGAATGCTTCGTTGATCGTCTTTTGAGAGGCTTCGATCACCTGTCGCAATACGCTCGCATTGCGCACTATCTCTGCGTAATGCTTATAATTCGCCGCACTAGGCACGAAATTCGTCAGATCGGTGATATATCCGATACCGCCCACTTCCTCTATCTCGCCTTTTTGCGTGAGCACATTGCTGACCGTGATATAATCTATCGCGACATTTTTGTAATAATTATCTAGCATTGCCTGATAGATCTTCTGATGCGCGTTTGAATAAAAATCCTTCGGATTCAGACTCGGGAATATGTCTGCGCACACTTCCTGTGACAAGAACATACAGCCGAGTAGACTCTGCTCTGCCTCGAGATCATTTGGTAAAATTTTTGCTTTTTTATCTGCCATATGGCACTCCTTTTTTTATGATTTCAGCATTTAATTAATTTTAAGTGATAAATACAGATTATAATGTTTCCTACTTAAACACATCTTTTTTGTCTTCTAGTATGGCGCGTCTTGCTCTGTCTCGCTCCCGCTTGCGTGCGATCAGCTCTACTACTAACACCGCTAGCCCCATGACTGCGATGTATATCAATATCGACTGCCAATTCTCAGTGAGAATATTGCGCATTAGATACGAGAATATAATAAGAAAAGGTATGCAACAGCACATAGTAATGACTATACGCTTTGCTACCTTCATCGTTCTATTAATCATTTCGTCTCTATTGTCTCGCATTAATCCTCCACTACAGGTTTCCTACTCTTTGCTCTCAGCTGATGATCTAGGATCGCCTTTCTGATCCTGATCGACTGTGGAGTGACCTCCACCAGCTCATCATCCGCGATAAACTCGATAGCTCCTTCTAGAGAAAGCGTCTGTATCGGAGTCAGCTTCAGCGCTTCATCGCTAGAGCTACTACGAGTATTGGTTAGTTGCTTTTTCTTGCACACATTTACGACGATGTCGTCGCCCTTAGGATTCATGCCTACGACCTGTCCCATATAGACTTTGTCTCCCGGTCGGACGAGCAATCTACCTCTGCCCTGTGCATTGAATAGACCATAGGTCACCGCCTCACCTGTCTCATATGAGATGAGTGAGCCAAAGCTCCTACCCTCTATCTCGCCTTCGTATGGAGCGTATTTCTCAAACACACTCGACATCACACCTTCACCGCGTGTGTCTGTCAGCATCTGTGATTTGTAGCCAAACAGTCCACGACTAGGCACTAAGAATTGTAGCCTCATTCGGCTACCGATCGGACTCATGTCTAAGAGCTGACCCTTCTTCTTGCCCATAGACTGCATGATCGTGCCGACCGAGTCCTCTGGCACATCTAGTACCACTTTATCTATAGGCTCACATTTCACCCCGTCTATAGTCTTGAATAACACGCGTGGTCTGCTGACCTGAAATTCATATCCGTCACGGCGCATATTTTCGATCAAAATGGATAGATGCATCTCGCCCCTACCGCGCACTTTGAATTGATCCGCCGTCTCACCGTCCGCCACCTGCAGAGAGAGGTCCTTCACCGCTTCTTTGTACAATCTATCCTTTAGATGTCTGCTGGTGACGAATTTCCCTTCTTTGCCCGCAAATGGACTATCATTGACCATGAAGGTCATCTCTACGCTAGGCTCGCTGATCTTCACGAATGGGATAGGCGCCATATCTACGCTCTCGCTCGCAGTATCTCCTATAGTGATATCTGGAATACCCGCGATACATATGATATCTCCCGCGTCACCTTCTTCGATCGGATCACGCTTAAGCCCATTGAAGTTAAATATATTTACCACTTTGCCAGAATAGTGCTTGCTGTCATCAAAATAATTGCTGATATACACAGTCTGATTTAGTCTGATCTTACCAGTCTCGATCTTGCCCACTGCGAGCTTACCCAGATAGTCATTCTGCTCGGTAGAGGATACGAGCATCTGGAATGGAGCATTTATATCCGTCTTTGGTGGATCAATGTGACTAATGATAGCCTCAAACAGTGGCTTCATATCCGTACCAGCCACATGATAATCCATAGTCGCAGTACCCTCTCTAGCCGAACAATACACGATCGGGCTATTTAGCTGATCATCACTAGCATTTAGATCCAGCATCAGCTCGAGCACTTCGTCTGCCACCACATCCAGTCGAGCGTCTGGTCGATCAATCTTATTGATCACGATGATCACCTTTAGATCGAGAGCCAAGGCTTTCTCTAGCACGAATCGTGTCTGAGGCATAGGACCTTCAAACGCATCTACTACGAGCAGTACTCCGTCCACCATCTTCAGCACACGCTCCACTTCTCCACCGAAATCGGCGTGTCCAGGTGTGTCCACGATATTGATCTTGGTATCCTTATAGTAGGCAGAGCAGTTTTTCGATAGAATGGTGATACCACGCTCGCGCTCGAGTGCGTTGCTGTCCATTACTCGATCCTGCACTTCTTGATTGTCACGAAAAATACCGCCTTGTTTTAATAAGGCGTTTACTAGACTCGTTTTGCCATGGTCTACATGGGCGATAATAGCAATATTTCTAATGTCCATAATTCTGTCCTTCTTGTAAAAAATTTCTAGTATCGTATATATTAATAACTAGATTATATAATATAATACCACACCGATCACAAAATTGCAATAAATCATAAGTAAAATTTATCATAAAAATTTCGAGAAATGCCCTAAAAATAGTTGATTTTTTGAATTTTATTTGTTAGCATTTTCATAGTTGATATTTCAACGGATAAAGGAGATTAATTATGAATACAGTTAGTGCAGGGGACTTCATCAAACAAGTAGCAGAGATGACTGGTGAGAGTCAGACTCGCATAAAGGCTATTTTGAATGCCGCAGGCGAAGCTATCAAAGAGAACTTGAAGGAAGGCAAGGAGATGCACTTCATCGGCTACTTCAATGTTGGAGTGAAGGCAAAGAAAGCTCAAGTGAAGCTAAATCCATTCACTGGTGAGAAAGTAAAAGTGCCAGCATGCAAAGTGCCTACTATTAAAATGAGTGCTACTTTCAAACAGCTTTTGAAGAAAAAATAAATCTTGATATGCACTAAAAAACGGCTTTATAGCCGTTTTTTATTATCTAAATTTTATCCATCAATTAGTGTAGATTAGTATGCTTATTTACGAATAACTATTGTCTTGAATTCTCCATATGCGTTCGATCGTCTTAGCTAAACATCTCGGCGATAACTTTTTCCAGCTCTTTCTTAGCATGCGCCTCATCATAAATTTCTTCAAAAAGTGCTGTATGTCTCTTTTGCTCTATGATAGAACGGATATTAGATGCGTGTATTTTAATGGTGCATTGCGCCACCATACATTGATAGTTTGAAGCATCATCTATTTCGTCCTCTAGTCTCTCCTTTTCCACTGCGAGTACAGCCTCATAAAACAGATCGTCTGAAAAATATCTATAATCTAGATCTTCTACCCTTTTCTTCATACTAAAATACTCATAGAATTCCCTGCCGATGCTCTGCCTTGAGTCTGGCAGTACGAAAGTATAGTGTCCTAAATAATCATAATATACCGTCTTCTTAGGTGCATCATTTGACACAATAGTAGCCTTACCAAATCCGTCTTTGAAAGGCTCTGCTTTGTCTAATTTCTCACTAAGCAATCCATTGACAAACTCGTAATATAAATTTCCATCTTTTTCAATAATCGTCGGCTTTGATCGTATAATATCCATATTTATCTCCTTTTTATTATGAAAAATTATAAATCAAAAATATTATTTGTCAATATTGTGACTGAATTTTATAAAAAAATTTTTTCTCACACAACATTTTATATCGAATTATTTGTTAAATTTGAATTAATTTGGTATAATATATTAAATTTTAAGGGGGAATTATGTGGACAACTGTCGCTATGTGGGGCGGAGTCGCAGGACTAATCGTCTCTGTCATCGCTATTATAATCATATTTTTGACTAGAAAGAGTATAGTAGACATTTTAGATAAAGATGTCATCATGTTTAATGGCAATTTTGAGATCAAGAAGAATGTGATAGAGCACTCCTTTGCCCTCATCGACGAGATCATCACTAAGGGTGAAGCTGTCTTAAACACTGCCGACTTTAGATCGCGTGCGGAGCATTGCTATAATGAATTGCTCTGCGTGGTGGGTGATATCGCTGTCGCTAATGAATTTCATAAAATCACTATATCCAGGCAGTCAGCATTGGATATGAATACTCTCAATAATTTCAAACTCTTGTGTAGAAAAGATATCGGTCTAAAGGTGAAGAAATCTGATTTCTCCCCTGTGTCCGCTCAGCCTAGACAGTATTCGAATGAAGAATATAATCCAGCACCAGCAAATACTCAGTCCTTTCAGACAGTAAACACCGCGACTAAAAGCACTACTAGTCAGCCTGTCACCCCACCTAGTCAGCCAGCAAACAATCAAAATACGGCTACTGTAAATGCTAGCACGAATACTGCTACACCTGTCCGACCGCGACCAAGCACTCAGCCGACTGAGAATAAGAAATAATCAGAATTTATTTAGTATCGCATATAAAAAAATTAGCAGTCTATCTGCTAATTTTTCTTTTATCTTGTATTTTGCAATACTGCTTGATAGTAGATCTGAGAGTATCTATATCTCCCTCGAGAGTATCTTTTTTCACTAGGACAAATTTATCATTAAAGGTCAATATAAATCGCTCATCATCTTCTCTACATGCTGTCAATTTTTTTAGATTGTATACCGTGCGCTTCTTTCGCTTGTCACCCACGATATACACTTCTTCACATATAGCGTCCTCTATCGTCACTACACACATATCTATATCTTTGAGCTCTCGATCGAAATCTTGCTCTGCCCGAAGCTTATACACGAATGGACGCGATGCCATTACTATTAGACACACCAGCATGAGCACCGCTCCTACTATGTAGGCCCCTCGCTCAGAACGGAAAACCGATAGTGATATAGAGATGATATTCAAGATTAGTGCCAGGGTGACGAGCGAAAATCCTACTATATTGATGACTCTATTCTGTCGCATAGCGGAGAATACTCGCCCCTTCACATAATCCTTGATCGCATACTTATATTTGGATACAAACATATATTACCTTTTCTTTGCTCCAGCCGACTTTGCCATACACTTTTCTAGATGTGCCTTTAATTTGTCCAGTCCGCCTGTCAGGGCATCCTTTCTTAGACATACATACTCGACCTTATTGAATACAAGTATCAATCTATTATCATCTTCTAAAAAGCTAGTGAGAGACTTTAGAGAATGCACATTTTTTGCCACTTCTTGCTCATCTTTTACCATCGTCTCGGTGCAAAGATTATTGTCTATGACCACATGTAGATAGTCCATGTCTCCCAAGTTTTGCTGATTATATGACTTCTTCTGCGAACGCACCAGCATCAGCGGAATGACTATATATATGATCTCCAGTACGAGCAACGCCACGAGCAATATTATATCCCAAATATATGACCTACCTGATACTATGTCATATATAAGCATAGCCACCATGCATAGCATCAATATTGGGATCAATATTGCTATGACTTTATCCTGCTTTCGCTTTTGAGATTTGTACACATATTTTGCACTGATAATGCTATCTTCTAGCTCATATTTATATTTACATTCAAACATTCATTCTCCTAAATCGTATCCCTATAGCTGTATTGCTCTCTGCGCTTCTTTCTGATCACTAATAATATGATCACAATGATCGCGATTAATAATAGCACGGCAATGACTATCAAGATAATCTGCCATAATTGCAATAGCATTCGTTGTTCGGTCAAAATGACAGTATTTACATTTGCATTAATTTGGCTCAAATCTATCACTACTCGACCGTCCGTCACATCATAGTTTAAGGTACCAGATTGCTCACCTGTCAGCCATACCGAGCTGGTCAAACGCTCGACTCCAGGTAGTGACAAGTATAAATTATTATCTAGATTTTGCTTCAAGCCATTCACATCTAATCTCAGCACATAGCCAATAGAGAAGATTCGATCATTAGATAAATATCTCGCTATTTGGTCATATATGCTGACATAGTCATTCGTCTCTGCTTCGATGATATCCACTTCCAGAGTGGCATCGAATGGTATCAGTCCCACATATTCTGGATCCACTCTACCGCGCTCGTTCAAGACGGTGACTGTACCTACTCCCGCTATCTCGACAGACAGGCTGTATGGATATATGCTAGCGGTAGCACTCTGGAACACTAATCTATAATTGCCAGCATCCTCCCCTATCAATGCCTGCGACTCGTCTACCGTCACCGCTTTATTTGCACCGACCGAAGCATCTGCAAAGCTGAATACAAGATTGCTAGTCACGATATTGACATCGTCACCGACCAAGGCTCCCTGCAAGGTGATATTCGACTCTTCGCTAAGGGTAGCAGTAGTAGTCTCATCATACACTTTGTCATCTATGACTATCCCAGAGATAGTGATCGCTCTGCGCTCGATCCTGATGAACGAATATATAGTGATATTGTCCATGGTCAGAATAAAGTTATTATTATATGCAGTGACTGCGAGCGAGATATTTGATAGTGTAATATTGTATATAGCCGTATCGCTAGCATTGATCGCTGGAGTCTCCCTGCCTGAAACAGTCTCAGTAATCGTCGCATAATATCCTGCATTGAGCACAAAGTCACTCATATTATTAGGGATATCCTGCACGATATTATTAGCATCGACGGCTGAGAATTGTAAGTACTGCAACACATAGCCCACCGAATAGTCTGGCGTACCATCATAGACCTTAGACACCTCGTCAAACTCGGAATAGCTGAGCGTGATCTCCTTTGCCTCTATATCGAGATAGATCGAATATGCCAATTCTATCTCGCTGAGCCAGTCATAATCACCCGTGTCGTTGAAGAATATCTCCACGCGATATCTACCTACATTCACAGGCTGTACTTCTCTATCGCTCTCATTATAATACTTAATATTATAATTATCACCATTTCTCATAAAGTTGAGAATAAAGTTATCCGCCTGAATATTATTGCTGTCGTCTGATCCTACGCTAAGTGACTGTGCTATGCCATTCGTGATATACTTATTGGTCTGAGGATCAAAAGTGAAAGTACAATCATAAGTCTTGATGAAGATATAGTCTCCATTCTCGACAATAGCTCCATTAAAATATAATATAGGTAAGATCTGTAGCTCTATGGTCAAGTCCTCTAAAAAGCGCGTCTGCACTGACTGTACATTGCCTGACAGATCACGAATCACCACGATACCATAAGCGTCGTACTCTGATTCTGGTATCAATCTATTAGACGCATCATACACCTTAATGCTATCCACATAGAAGAAACTAGCAAAATTTACTCCGCCGGCACTCCTAAACTCATAGTTGAAAGTGGTCTTTCCTAAGAATTGAAGTGTGTCAGTCACATAGCTCGGTTGCTCTACTGAAGTGTATCCTACTAGAGATCCAAATCCACTATCGAAATTATTAAAGCCCATGCTAAATCGAAGTGCATTATTATTTACATAGAAGTCGTAAGCATCGATATTCGTCGTAAGTGTGATAGAAAATTCATCGATATAATATCTATAATAGATATTTAAAATACCGTCATCAGGAATACTTTCTATAAGGTCGCTAATTTTGAAACTAAATTCATATTCCCCACTCGCTGTCTCACTAAACACATACATATTGTCCAGCATGAATATCTCAACTAGCCTCATACCACGGCTGAGCGCATAGCTCTCATCTGCGCTAATCAATCCATTATTCAATCGAATATAAATAGTGATAGTGTCGAGATAGTTTACTGTATCGCCAGCCTCTAATATGTATCCTGCTTGACCCTGAGGCTCTACCCAAATTATATAAGTCGCATATTCGCTAGGGCTGATATTCAAGTCTCCTATTTGAAGCGTGGTAGTCGAATGATTTGCGCTATTATTCACTATAGACACCTCGAAATAGTCATACTCGACATAAAACACTATCATATTGTCCTGCAAGGTGTATTCACCCACATCAAATATTGAATCTTCAAAAGTAAGTCCAGCATTGAAATCCACTCGCACTGACACATATTCATAATAAGTCGTGTCTAGATCATATTCTTCGTCCGTATTTAGCTGGTAACCGTAAATATCAGAATATACATATAGGTTGTCTTTGTCTTCATTCCATGCATCAGCATTGGTGTATTGATATACTTGATATTCATTAGCATAATAGTACATGTTATCGAATCTAAAGCCGTTTTCTTTCAGTGCATTCATCTCAATCTTGAGATTGTCATACAGGCTGATCTGATTATCTACACTATTATTTACTAGCACGGTAGGGCTACCTTGATTTGCTTCAGCAATGACCCGTATCACAAAGGAATCATATGATAGTTTGTATTGTAGCGTGATATTTTCCGTCACACTCTCCACTATCAGCTGTGTCAAAGTGTGCTCATAATCTGGGCGCTGATTGTCTCCGAGTGTCCAGCCATAGCTAGATATACCTACCTGTAGCTGTCCTACGGTATTAATGTCCGCTTTTGCTCCGTATGGTATCCCTGTAAATGATATCTTGCCATTCAGAACATATCCCACGAGTCTAGTCGTTTGAGAATCAATCGTGTAGTCCAAGGTCATATTAGGGAATCTCACATAGCTATCATAATCATTATCTTTAGCATTGATGATGCCCATGTCTATATCGATATTATATGTATGGATATAATATACCACCTTTATCCTAACAGAAACATAGTCTGTCATATCTATGCCATAGGTATTGATGATATTGATCAATTCGTCTGTATCATTTGTCTTTGCGAATGTATAAGTATAGATGCTGTCTTGGTAGTCATTCGTCTTTGCCATATTCTGATATGGATATTCGCCATTATTCACGAAGCTCACTTCTGCCACATAATAGCCTGTAGGCATGTCGAATTCTATAGTGCGGTCATTGACGGTCACAGTCTTATAATCCTGCCCAGCAAAGTCCACTAGTTGCCCATCGAGACCCGCTCCTGACTGCTCTACTGTAAATCTAAATTCGATTTCTTCAAAATTTATGACCACATAGTGTATATCTTCCGTCCGCACAGTGTACATATACTCTTGCGAATCGGTGACAATAGTATTCGTACTATCTCCGATCGTGAATGAATAGCCTACTAATCTATAGCCAAATTCGATAGCATTTTCGCCCGTCGCGCTCAGTGAGATATACACCTCTCTACCCGTGCTGACAGCATAGCCACCATATTTATCTATGACGATAGTATCTAAGATGCTGTCATCATTGGTATCCTGCCTTACCACGACTTTGCTCAAGTCATATGCACCATCAAGGTTAGTAGAGACGAAGAGTCTCGTCTCTGGCAACGAATATACTACTTTGATAGATATATTACGAGTCACCGATAGAGTGTGCTGATATACTCGCTCCTCCACAGTATACGCTAGATTGATAGTGTCATTCTCTGTGAATCTAATAAATCTATAATACGAATCTGCTGTATCCGCCACCGGCTTTCCTTCCGCGGACAATACTACTGTATCATAAAGCTTTAGATTGCTCACCACCACTTCGTATCTAGTAGGATCAGATGTGTCTGTATCCACCACCGCGTCACTTGCATTTTGTGCTTGTGCACTGATATCTGCCATGAAGAAACTACCTAATGTCTCATCTTGGCTAGCCTCAATATAGTAGGTCAAAGTGTATCGCTCAAATCCTTCATACACATATATATCGATCACACTGCCAGCCCCCGCGTATTGCGATATCGTGTCTGCATTGAGCGTGAGAGTAATAGTGTTTGTCGAATTTTCATCTAAGATATATTCACCCTCATCGTTGATCTTGTAGCCTAGTAGATAAAATCCACTATTGATAGCAGAGCTGAGAGTGACCACATCGCCTATCTTCGCCGTGATGCCGAATGTGAGATTTTTGTCATCATCAAGGCGCATGCTCTCATCATAAATGGTATTCGAATTTAAGGTATATCCCTGATTTACGCTCAGCGTAGCGCGTGCAATCGGATAAATGGTCTGATCTCCGTTGATTAGGCTGATCTGATCAAAATTCACGATATTAAAACTGTAGTTGATATACTGATATACCATCAAAATCGTATAATTCTGTGGCTTGTATCTATCTATGGTCAGACTATACGAATCATTCGCACTCAATGACCCATTTTCTAACATGAAGCCATAGAACGAATATCCGATATTCTCACTGATATCCGCATTAGTCAGATCTAGCGTCTCTCCACGAGTCAATTCTTTTGTACCAATGACATTGAATTCGCCGTCTGGCTCGCTGATCGCACCCGTAGTGGAATTATATAGTCTAAATTCAAAATCGACAGTGTACACTTCTGGCAAATATCTGATATTTACTACAAAGTCGTCAGTAGGATTCGTATATTGTTTTGTATTCGAAGTCTCGCCATCAATGGAAGCAAAATTGAAATATGAATATGTATATCCATCCTGTGCGCTAGAGATATTGTTGAGACACAATACTCTGAAAGCATATCCATTGTTATCATCAGGATTCAGCACCAAATATCTATCTTGACTAATCTGATGATAGGCGAATGTTATGGTCGTAGCCGATCTCATCAGCTCCAGATCTTCGGTCTCGGCTGGCGTGTCTGCTCCGCCATCTATATCAGCGATGAAGTAATTGATATCAGCTACATATAATCTACTATAGTCAAGGTCGACTGATAGTGTCTCGTCGCTAGCGTCTACGATCTCAAATGTGAAAGTGAAACGCTCCGTCCTATTGTATGCATCTTGCGCTACGGTATAGCCGTTTTCTATCGCATCTAATGTGAGTGGGATAGTCTCATCATTATTTAACGAGATATTCACTCCGTTTAATACAATATTTTCACTATTTAGAATATCCTCACTATCGATACTTACATTGAATTCCGCCTGCACGGTATCTCCTACCCTGTACGCACCTCTAGTGTAATCTATCTGCTGAATAATGGCACTATCATCAGCGCGCGCATGCTCTGTATAGATATTCGCGCCATCTGTCGTGTCTACTTTCAGTGTCTCATAATAGTAATATGAGTCTCCTGTCTGAATGACCGCCTGAGAATATGTATATACATTACCTTCAGTCTGCTTGTCCATATAATAGATAGTGATATCCGCCACCATCTCACTCTGCAAGGCTACGACCGACATGATATCATTGACCTCTACCTGATAATAGATGAAATCATATACAGGCACTATCTGCAGATCTTCAAACACTCTGGAGATTGTAAATGTACCATTGTCAAAATATCCGTCAGCATCAGTATCGACGAATGCAGTCGTGATATCCACGCTTGTACTACCTACATTATGTACGATAGTTTTGCTATTGTCATCATTTAATCCAGTATTGTCGATATATGTGATATTGCTAGGCTCATTGGTATATGTCATCTGCCAGCCGACGAGCTCAAAGCCCACCACAGCATTTGTGGTCAGAGTAATATTCTCCGCTCCCAGTAGGAAGTTTCCATATCCGCTCGTATTTCCCACCACAAGGTCCGACTCGTATCTAACAGATCCATCTATTAGATAATGAGATTCTTGGACATCTAAGTCGACCGCCTGTACCGAACTGATCGTCGTACCGCCGGCGAAAAACATTAGTGAACACAACACTAATGACAAAATTGAAAACACACTTAAAACTTTCTTCTTCATTTTACCCCTACACATGAATTGCCTGCCACTGCTCCATCTGCACACGCTGTAATGATCTGTCTAAAATGTTTGCTTATGATATCACCGCAAGCAAAGAGATTTTTTTCACTCGTCTGCATATTCTCATCGACTAGAATATAACCACCGCTGTCCTTTTTTATGTCTATATTTAAAAACGGCAAATACGGCTCCTGACCTATAGCTACGAACAAGCCGTCTACCTTGAGATCAATCGTCTCGCCGTTTTGTGTCAACTGAATGCCAGAGAGTTCGTTCGCGCCAGAAAGTTTACTTACTTGCGCATTCGTCAATATCTCTACATTCTTCATCTCACTGACGCGCTTGATCTGATGCTCACCAGCACGGAACTTTTCACTACGGTTGATTAAATAGATCTTCTTTGCCAAGCGACTGAGGTAATCTACATCTGTAATAGCAGAATTTCCTCCGCCGACTATCGCCACTACTTTGTCTTTGAAGAAATGTCCGTCGCAACTGGCACAATAGCTGACTCCATGACCTGTAAGCTCCACTTCATTTATTAATCCTAATCTTCTAGTCTTGCACCCGCAGGCGATGATCACTTTGTCTGCTTCGTAAGTCTCATCATTCGTCTTCACGATGAAACCGTGCTCGCTCTTATCTAGGCTATTCACTGTGCCATACACTATATCTACACCATTCGCCTCTGCTTGCTTTGCCATCCTGTCAGTCAGATCAAAGCCAGAGATCTTGTCAAAGCCGGGATAATTCTCTACCAAGTATGTGAGAGATGCCTGCCCACCTATAGCTAGGCGCTCTATTAGCACTGTACTAAGCCCCGCGCGCGTAGTAAAGATACCAGCAGTGAGTCCTGCTGGTCCACCCCCTATGATTAGCACATCTGTCTTCATATCTTTATTTTACCCTACTTTTAAGTTTTTTCCAAACAATTTAATGTATTTTTATAAATTAATTATAATATAGCCCTGCAATATTAAAATTTAAATATATTAAATTTTATGTTTTTTCACAATTTCGACAATAAATTATAAAATCTCGCATGAATTCATATCGCTTTTTGCTCCCAATCTCATTACTCTCGCACACTGTCAGTCAAAATTTGCTGATATAATAATTATTTATAAATCTAGCATTTTTATAATTTAATATTTAAAATACTGCTAAATTTGACACAAAACTTGACTCACATATAAAAACATGATATAATATATAAGTTACATAAGGAGATAATATGGTAGACCAAAAGAAATGTATCGGCTGTGGAGCATGTGCATCTATCTGTCCTGTCGGCGCTATAAAACTGATAGACGGCAAAGCAAAGATCGATACAAAAAAATGCATTCGCTGTGGTAGCTGTCAGTCGTTTTGTCCCGTAGAAGCGATCGACTTAAGTAAAGCGGTGGACAATGATGATGCGCAAAAGCCAGCCGAAAAAGATAAAAAATAAAAGAAAAAAGAATAACTGAATACATATTTATGTGACCTAATAGGTCACATTTTTAATTCTAGCAGTCTATGTATGGTAGCGTTTTAATGAAAATAAATTATATGAAGGTATAAAAATATTGATGTTTTGCATTGTAAATAGATTGTTGGCTTACATTGTAAAAATAAATAAAATAAATGTCATTTTCCCAACAAATTTATTTGCTAAAAAATAGCCAAAAAAAATACTAAATATTGTCTCAAAAAATAAATAAAAAAATACGGATAATATCCGTACTCTTCTATAAAATAAGGTTTTTATTGATTTTCTCTAGATTTTTTATAATTTTCAGACTTTTCTCGTAATGCCCTGCTAACAGCGAGTCCTTGGCTATCCTGCTCAGCACCCATCAAGCGCGAGATCTCTATATAAAGTGCCTCATCATTTAGCACGGTCGCCTTCGTATGTGTAGTCTCAGCGTCGCTATATTTCTCCACCTTGATATTATTGTCCGCCATAGCACATATCTGTGGAAGATGCGAGATCGCGATGATCTGCTTCGACCTACTGAGGCGCGCCAGATACTCAGCTACTACGCTTGCGATATTTCCGCTCAGCCCGCTATCTATCTCATCAAATATGATAGTATGAATGTCGTCCACTTCGCTCACCACTATCTTATATGCCAGCATGACACGGCTCATCTCTCCGCCTGAGACGACTTTTTTAAGCGGTTTCATCTCGAAGCCGAGATTGGCAGAAAACATGAATTCTACCATATCCGCACCAGTGTACGAATATCTATCCGCAATGCGAGAAAACTCCACTCCCACGCGCGCATTCGGCATGCCTAGATTACGCAGTTCTTTCTGCAGACGAAGTACGAGAGTATTCGCCACTTCATGTCGAATCTCGCTGATCTTGTCCTGCGCTTTATCTATCTCTTTTAGATAAATCTTCCGCTCGTTCATGAGCGTTTGATAGCGCTCGCTACTATTCAATAGATTGTCCAGTTTCTGCTTGATATCATCATAATACGCAGTCATGCCTGCATAGCTTCCACCATACTTTCTAAATAAAGTCTTGATATAGTCGAGTCTAGAGTCTATGTAATCAAATCGTTCTTGGTCAAATACATTATTATTGATATCATCGAGCAGGGTATCTGCTATGTCCTGCATCTCTATAGCCATGCTATTCAATCTATCATATAATGACTGATAATGTTCATTGATATTTGCTATCGGCTGGACAGCCTTGAGTGCCGTATTGATGCTATCCACTGCAGATGTGGAGAAAGTACTTTTATTGCACGCTTCATAACAGTTCGTGAGAGCTTCGTTTATTTTTTCGAATTGTTGCATCTCTTTCTTCTCAGCCATAAGCGAATCATACTCCTCTGGAGTGACACGGGCATTCTCTATCTCTGAGATCTGATAGGTGTATAGATCTATTAGATTTTGTTTGTCTGTCTCGCTACCCCCTAGGCTAGATATCTCAGCCTCGATCTCTTTTACTCTAGCGATCAGATTCCTCAGGCTCAAGATCCACTCCCCCGTGCGTTTGCTGAAGAGATCTATGATCTCCAGTTGATACGCATTGTCAAGTATTGCCAAATGCTCACTCTGTCCATGCATATCGACCAATCTCTGACATACCTTTTTTATGCTCGCTACAGGCACTAGTTCACCATTCACTCTACATACATTTCGCCCATTTTGATCCAATTCGCGTGACAAAAATATTTCGTTCTCTGCCGAAATATTTAATTCTTGAAAAACATAGTCCCTATCCGACTGATTGAGCGCGGTAAAGATAGCGTCTACGCGCATTGATTTCGCTCCCGTACGGATGAGAGATTTATCCGCGCGGTATCCGAATACAAAACTCAGTGCATCTAGCATGATACTCTTACCTGCACCAGTTTCACCACTGATGACATTCAATGCACTGTCAAAGTTTAGTTCCACTTTGTCTATCAAAGCGACATTCTCTATCTTCAAAGTCTGTAGCATTATTTCACTAATTTCTCTCTAATCATCTTGTCTATCTCGTCTGCTATCTCAGGGTGAGAAGTGAGATATGCTTTTACATTTTCCTTTCCCTGACCGATCTTGTCTTGATTATAGCTAAACCATGATCCGCTCTTTTCGATGATGCCCATGTCTATAGCAGTATCAATGAGACAGCCCAAAATAGATATACCTTCACCATACATTATATCAAACTCTGCCGTCTTGAATGGCGGAGCGACCTTATTCTTCACTACCTTGATCTTCGTGCGTGAGCCGATGATCTCCTGACCGTTTTTGATAGTGTCCGTCTTGCGCACATCTAATCGCACTGATGAATAGAATTTCAGCGCTTTACCTCCCGGCGTCGTCTCAGGGTTGCCAAACAT
>CALWFA010000006.1 GCA_944377465.1 uncultured Clostridia bacterium | reverse complement strand
GCCGCTTTCAATTTTGGATTTCTCAAAGTACTTTTTAATAATTTACCATCATCATGAGCTTCTATTATTCTTTTTGCTACTTCTTTTTCTGTTTCTGTGGCAGTAGAGGTTTTACTTTCAGCTACGATCATCAGTTCTATTTTCCTTATCATTTCTTTTTCTAAACCTTTAAATGGATCATCAGAAACCTGTGGCTGTGCTGTAGGTGTATTTTTTGGTGTGTTATTTTTAGCTGGAGCTTGTGTGCTCTTAGCAGTATCAGAACTTGTATCCTGAGTAGCCTTTGCTAGCTTTTTAATCATGTCAGAGGTATCATCTGTAGAAGATAGAGGCTCTGCAGTTGCTGTGACTTTTTGTTCAGGTTTACTTGTAGGAGCAGGGGTAGTAGTTTGTTTGTTTGCAGGCTGTGTTTTACTATCTCCTTTCTTGCCCGTCTTGTCTACTGGCGTATCTGTCGCTGGAGTCGTCTTTTGTGGTGCTGGTTTAGTCTTACTAGGATTATTACCCTTTGATACTGTTGCTTTTGGTTCAGCCTTCTGTTGAGATTTGTCAGAAGCAGGTTGAGATTTTTTTGGAGTAGATTTAGATTCTACTGGAGTAACAGTTGATTTAGGAGTAGCAGATTTTTTAGATGTAGATTTATCGCTATCTGCAGTAGAACTATCAGATGCTTTTCCTACATTTTTCTTAGCAGGAGTCTTTTTGACTTTGCTTGGTGTAGCAGGTTGATTTGCTTTAGTCTCAGACTTTTTTGTAGGTTTTGCAGGCTCGTTCTCTGCGGTTTTATTTTCATTTGCTACAGTGTAAGTATATGTAGGTACATTCCAAATATAATCATAGATCATTCCACTTTGAGCAGTCTGAGTAGTAGCATTAGTGGATTTGCTCACCTGATCGTTCTGTCTAGTAGATTTACGATTATTGGTTTGAGCTGTACCTTTTTTATTTTCTTTTTGAGGCTTAGGCTCCTCTGTAGCTTGCTGATTTTGAGCTTCACTTGCTACACTTCTGATCTTTGTCATTCTTTCAGATTCTCTGCGGAATAGCTTTTTTAAAGCTTCATTAGATGAGTAATCATATGCTGGAGTTTTATCCGCAGGCTTCTCTGTCTCTGCGCTAGGTTGCTCAGTAGGTTGCTGAGCTTGTGCTTCGCTCTTAATATTTGCCAATCTGTAAGATTCGCTACGCAAAAGTTCTTCCAATGCTTCATTAGATGCGAATTTATAAGCTGTGTCTAAATCTTTTGTAGAATATTTTTGTGTCTTGCCTGTGAGTTTCAGCATCTCGTTCTCTACTATAGTCAATTCAGACAAAGTCGCTACTCTTGATCTCTCAGCGATAGTATTAGATAGTTCATCATTGTCTGAGAATCTAGAGCGGTGCTCTATTGCCTCTCTGCTAGGTGCCTTTTCGCCATTTAGCATAGCGATTCGAGACTCGATAGCATAGAGCTCATCGATCAACGATTTATGATCCGTTGCATTTTGATTAACTGTCGTGGCTTTTTTCGTTGGGGTAGGAGTAGGATCTACAGGTGGCTTTTCATGTACCACTTCTTCTATGAGCTCTTCTGGGCGTACAGGAATAGGTGTAGGTTCTGGAGTAGGTGTAGGTTCTGGAGTAGTAGTCGTCTTAGAAACTGCATTTCTTCTAGCTCGACTTAGAGCCTTTCGTA
Source organism: uncultured Clostridia bacterium (assembly GCA_944377465.1). Classification (GTDB taxonomy): domain Bacteria; phylum Bacillota; class Clostridia; order Christensenellales; family UBA1242; genus Onthoplasma. Next base: position 20,670 of record CALWFA010000006.1, on the reverse strand, counting down.
CCAATCCGCCTTCATTTTGTACACCACTCATAGCTTCTCTATGTTCTTGCTTTAATATTCTATTCTTTCTCTTGCTAGTCGAAGATATTGCTCTTCTAGCAATGTCAGCATATCTCGGAGAGATCTCTAGAGCAGAGATGAAGTTTTCTAATTGATCATTGAATTGAGTAAAACCATTTAAAACTTTTCTATCTTCAGTATTGAGCTGATAATCGCTCATATGCTTGTAGATGCTGACTATGGCATGCAATCGATTTCTATTAGCCTTGAGTGCAAAGTAATTTGCTATCTTTTTGAAAGGATTGCGAGTGTTTTGATTTTGCATGATCTTTAATTCTTTATCTGCAAACAATTTCAATAGATTCATCACAGGGATAGAAAGCTCTTTTTTCCCATTCTTAGATTGTTCAGTATATGTAGCTAAATCAGAAATGCTGAGTCCTTTTTCAAATGCTCGAGTCAGCATATCTATATTTTTTGTAGATTTTTTACTATTGCTATAAGCACCATAATGTAATTGATAATGTCTTTTAGTGAAGAAATCTTTAGCAGTGATATATACTGTAGTAGCCACAGCACCAATGCCTGCACCAAGAGTGGCGAGAGTAGCGATATTCTGCCACAACACATCAGTCAAGAAAGGTATACTACCAGCAATAGGTCCGATTAGGGCAATAGCACCGCCCACCACTGCACCGACGCCAGCTGTAATCAATGCTGGTAATCCGACTCTTTTTAGCCAATATTTTACCTTAGACATTTTCTTCATCTTAGGCATGGTCTTGGTATTGTATGCTTGGTTTATAGCTGTACGGATAGCATCTTCGTCAATGCTAAACACAGATTGGGCATCTGAGATATTGCCAAAGTTATTAATATTTAAGACTTCGGTCACTACATTGTCTTGGATGATGCTTTGAATACTAGGTGCGACTTTACCAGTGATATTAGAGACATTTGCTAGTAAATATTGAAGATAGCTTTCATATTGTCTTCTTGCATCTTCATCAATATTTACATCTGGAATCATGACGGCACTAGATTTAGAGCGATTTGCCTTATCTGTGTATTGGTTATTTGAATAATAACCATTGGCCGTCAAATAATCAGCAAATGTGACATCGCCTCTGCTGTTTACTAAGTATTCATTAAAAATGGTATTTAGTTTTTTAATGCCAATAGTGGTTGACATATTCCCCTCCTAATGAAAGTTTCTAACTTTCGTATGATTATAATACAAGATGCCCTTTTTGTCAATACTCATTTTGAAAATTTTCATTAGTATATGATAATAGAGCATAATATATATTATTTTTGTGATATTTTATATTTTTTATTAAATTGACAGTCTAGAGATGTGCGACAAAGTAAATACATATTAGTATATTTGTCGGAGACTGTTTTAATTATACAATATGAGGATAGATGCGTATCTCATCATTTGCGTAAGCGGACAACTCCTTTATGATAGACTTCGCATAGATTATTTCAAAATACATATTTGAGGACATCTTTGAATTTGAATCACTTTTATCGTATTTTTTTACGAATCCCTTTATTAGTTTGAGCATATCTTCGGCTAAAGTCTTTTTAGAATACGGGTCAGATTTTATCGAAAAAAGATTTGAAATATTAACATCAATAAAATTGCACAGTCCGATATTTAGTAACGATATTCTCTCTGCCAGTTCGTAGATATTATAGCGGCTAAGATTTAGATATCCATCGCTAAAGTGTAAGAATTCACTTCTTTCTGGGGAGAAGTCCGTCAATGCAGAGTGAAATTCTTCATATAAAGTATTCAAGTCGTTATCATAACCAGAGTATTGAGACAAGAATGTTATAGCCGCAATATTTGGGAGTGGTGGTAATACATTTAAGCCTGTTTTAAGATAGATCTGTACATTAAACAATCCAAGATAGTCCAAAAGATCATGAAGAACATCATCTGCGTTCTCTAAATTTTTTATGTAATTCACTTTACTATTTGTACTCATATCATATTTATATCACAACTATTTCACACTGTCAATATGTAAATTAAAAATGCCCACAATGTATGAGCACTTAATAATATGAATTTATTAAAAATTTGTCTAAAATAATGAATTTTCTATATTATTCCCTTGTTTGAATCAATTTTTTATATCCTTATAGCAATATAGATATCATTTTAGGTATAACTATATTTACGAAGAGATGAACTTTGTTCGCTTTATTTTCTTAGGCTAAGTATATGATAAATAATATATGAAAACGCACTTTTATTAATAATATAAAAGGCAACCGAATTATTAGTCTATAGCTTTATTTTTAATAGCGTTCAGCATCGCTTCGACCACTTGACTGATCGATAGGTGAGTGGAGTCGATGATTATTGCATTCTCAGGGATCATAAGAGGAGCGTACTGTCGCGTCCTGTCGGTCGTGTCTCTTTGAGTTATCATGTTTAGTATGTTTTGCTGACTGATAGAATTGTCAGTTTGATGTAATTCCATATATCGCCTGTGCGCCCGCTCGCGAATATCGCAATCTAGATAAAATTTGTATTCTGCGTCTGGGAAAACGGTGGATCCCATATTTCTGCCGTCAAATATCGCATTACGATTATGTGCAAATTTTTTTAGTGTGTCGTATATCTTCTCTTGAAATACTACGCTAGTGCTAAAAAATGGTACATTCTCACTGACAATGATATCTCGAAGTCTTTCAGTGTAATCAATATCATTCACATATACATGTTGTATATCGTCGAGATATTTGATATTGAGCGAGCAGGATTTTATCAGCCTCTCAAAATTGTCATCTAATTTTTTGATATTTTTGTCCAGCAAAAAGGCGGTGAGTGCTCGAAATAATGCACCAGAATCGCAATGTATGCAGTTTAGTCTTTTTGCGAGTTCGCTAGCGACAGTGGATTTTCCACTGCCTGCTGGCCCGTCAATCGTTATTATCATTAAATTTTGCCTTCTTTTTTAATTTTCGTTCTATTCTAATCAGTTGATTATATTTAGCCACGCGGTCGGTACGAGATATCGACCCGGTCTTGATCTGACCTGCGTCTACAGCTACTGCGAGATCAGCGATGAAGGTGTCTTCACTTTCACCACTTCGATGTGATATGATAGTCTTATAGCCGTTTTCTTTAGCGAGCTTTATAGTCTGTAGTGTCTCAGTGAGAGTACCGATTTGATTTAGTTTGATAAGTATTGCGTTTGCCACATGTTTTTTGATACCTTCCTTTAGGATCTTTGCATTGGTGACAAATAAGTCATCTCCGACTAGCTGTATTTTCTTTCCCAGTTTTTTAGTGATCTTGACCCAGCCGTCCCAGTCGTTTTCACTCAATGGATCTTCAATTGAGATTATCGGATATTTTTCTATTAGAGAAGAGTACCATTCTATCATTTGTTCGGTTGTGAGCGAACCACCTTTGCTCTTTTTTAACTCATATTTTTTTGTCTTCTCGTCATAAAATTCACTAGAAGCTACATCAAGTGCGATAGCGATATCTTGTTTTGGAGTATATCCTGCATTTTTGACAGCAGAGATGATGGCATCTAGAGGTTGTTCATTATTTTTAAAGTTTGGAGCAAATCCACCTTCGTCTCCCACGGCAGTAGAATATTTCATTGATTTCAATACTTTTTTTAACTCCATGAAAGTCTCGCTAGCCATGCGTATCGCGTCGTCAAAAGACTTAGCTCCAATAGGCACTATCATATATTCTTGAAAGTCTACATTAGAGTCGGCGTGCGCTCCGCCATTTATCACATTTAGCATTGGCATAGGTAGGGTAGTACCTTTACCTAGAGATTTGAATAGTGGCATGTTTTTATTCAGCGCGTTTGCTTTAGCTACTGCTAGACTTACTGACAGGATAGCATTAGCTCCTAAATTGGTCTTATATTCTGTACCGTCTAGTTTTATCATGATCTCGTCGATCTCAGATTGCTTTGAGACATCTTTTCCTATCAGCGCTTTTGCGATAACATTATTCACATTTGACACAGCCTTTAATACGCCTTTTCCATGATATCTTGTTCCGCCGTCGCGTAGTTCTAGAGCCTCGCGTTCACCTGTGCTGGCGCCACTAGGTACAATAGCTGTAGCGTAGATGCCATTTTCAAGAGTGACCTCACATTCTACTGTGGGATTTCCTCTACTATCTATTACTTCATATGCTTCAATTTTTTTTATCTTCATATTATCTCCTTTACAATGTCTATTATAACACAAAAAATTTTTTTGATAAATTATTTTAGATGACTATTTTCTATCTTTTAAAATATAGGACGAGTAAATTAAAAAAATAAAAATTTTATTTTCCATATGAAAAACACGATAAAAACACCATTAAAAATAGAAAAATCAAAAAATTTTTATTAATATTCATGATAATACATATGAAAAATGGGTATTCGACAAAATATTTTATTTTAAAAAAGACAATATTACAATCTTCGTAAAGAAAGATCTAAAATCGAAATTCCTTTGTAAATTCACAAAAGGATAGACAAAATATCACAAAAATATTATAATGATCGTTATGAAAATATTATCAATCAAACTGAAGAATAATCGCACTTCTACCATTTTTTTAATAACTACTGATACTGGTGAATTTAGGATGCATAGTGATGTGATCGTAAAATATTCAGTTCATATTGGTCAAATGTCGGATGACAAATTTTTTTCGGCGCTATCGGAGAGTGAGATTTTGATAGCGTTTAATCTTGTCAGCAAATATTTAAATTCTAGGATGAAATCAGAGCGAGAGATTAGAGATTATCTGCGGAAAAAAGATTTTTCTCCATCTACTATAAAAGGTGTGATCGAAAAATTAAGAGAATATAAAATCATAGATGATGAGACATATGCGGATACATTTATTCGCACAAGGCAAAATGAGAGTAAACAGAAGATTAAGCAGAAACTCATATCAAAAGGTATAAAGGCTGATATCATCGACGAGCATTTGAGAGATGTTGATGATTTTGATGCGTGCCTAAATAGTGCAAAGAAATATATGAAAAATAAAGTCATAGACAGATCTACGATCGAAAAGCTATATCGTCATCTTATTTCAAAAGGCTACACCTATGATGTGGTTCGTCGGGCGGTGAATGTAGCTACGAGTGAAGATATCGAAGACCTTGAGTAATCGATATTTTATATATAATGAAGGGCTCAAATGATAGTATAAAAGCATTGCCTAAAAAAATGAATGTATTATGGAGTGTACCCGAAATATAATAAAAAATCGAATTAAAATCTATAAAGTGTAGAAAATTTAAAAAATTTTATGAATTTATATTTAATTTTCAAAATAAATATGGTATAATAGTCTTATGATAGGCGTAGATATAGAGAGAATCGATAGATTTGAACATTTCACACAGGCAGGTTACGAGCGGATCTTTTCTAAGAAAGAGATTGAATACGCGAGTCAGTTTGAGAATAACCTTGAGCATTTGTGCGGTTTTTATTGTGTGAAGGAAGCTTTTGTAAAAGCACTCGACGACGATGCGATAGCTTTTAAGGATATTGAAGTCCTGCACACCGAGTCGGGCAAGCCATATATAAATCGCTCACCATTCATTGAATCGATACTTAGAGAACATCATCGTCATCTATTAGATATCAGCATTTCGCATTGTCGCGAGTATGCTGTGGCTGTAGTGTTAGTAGAGTAAAGGAGTCAGTATGAGTAAAAATATATCAAAAAAAATTGCAAGTAATGAATTTTTACCAGACATTTCAGGCATGAGTGAAGAGGAAAAGTCTAAAGTTTTTATTAATTTTTGTAGAGAGAACATAGTGGCGTTCACTAAAAAAGGTGGATTGCTTGATAATTTGCCAGTCGAGTTTTTTACACAGGAAAATTTGGCTAAATTGAGAGATTTGGTCAATGCGTATTACAATGAAAAAGTCAAAAGTGCGAAAGCTGGTATTGGTTACTTTTCGGTAAATATGGTCGAAGAATTTAGATCTATATTTTTAAAGGAAATTGAATATACAAAGAAAAGTCTCGCTCGCCATAGTGAAGAGCGAGATCGCATGCTCAGTCGACTTTCAAAAAAGCCAAAGTCAAAAAAACCTGTCGAAAGATCGGATGGAGAGGTTGATTCTGACGGCTATAATTATAAATAGAATAATTCGAAAGGTAGAAAAGTTTATTTAGACTAAAGCATCTTAAAACTAATAAATATTAAAATATATTTTAACCTTAATATAAAAAGACTCTATCTCAGTGGATAAAGTCTTTTTTCATAGATATATAAAAACTCCAGTATGTTTAGAAACTTACCATATTTAGCAATATCACCTATATTGATATTTATCATTATGAGAAAATATGCTAGACATACTGTTGTGTCGGCGATTAGCGCTTTAATGGTAAGATAATATACATTATTAAGCAAACATAAAATATAAATTGAAATATACTCATGACTAAAGTCTACACCTATAAATGCAATTTGTCAATATGTAATTTAATTAATTTTCCAATCAATCGGTGATAGACCATGTTTTATTAGGAAATCATTGCATTTGCTGAAATGATGACAGCCGAAGAATCCAGAATAGGCAGAGAATGGGCTAGGGTGAGCGCTTGTGAGTATCAAATGGTTAGGATTAGTCAAAATAGGGAGAAAACTCTTCGCATGATTTCCCCACAGCATGAATACGATTGGTCTATTGATTTCGTTTAGGATCTTTATGATCTCACGCGTGAATCTATGCCAGCGTTCATTTGAGTGAGAGGCGGGCTGATGCTCTATCACTGTAAGACTCGTATTTAGTAGGAGCACTCCCTGTCTAGCCCATGGTGATAGGTCGGTCGATTCTCCCATGTCGATACCTAGATCATCATGTATCTCTTTAAATATATTTTTAAGGCTGGGCTGTGGTGTCCCATTGTGACAGCTGAAGGCGAGTCCGTCCGCTTGTCCGCGGATATGATATGGATCTTGCCCTATTATTACCACCTTGACCTGATCTATAGGTACTAAGTTTAGTGCATTAAATACCTTTTCTTTAGGTGGAAATACAGTCTTATTCAAATATTCATTCTCTAGCCATGAGAACAAATCACGCTTATATTCAATCGAAAATCTATCTCTTAGAGCTTCGCTCCAGTCTTTTGATAATGTATAATTCATGTAAGAATTTTACAAAAAATTTTTAAAATAAGCAAATAAATCATCAAAATTTTATATATTTTTGTGTGTTTTTATAAATTTTTTATTTTTCTTGGTTTTTTATGCTGATCAAACTTTGTAGATGATTAATCATCTCGAGTGCTGTAGTCTTATTCTCATGCTCTACCATTAGTCTCAGCACAGGCTCAGTACCACTCGGTCGAATAATGATCCTTGCTCCTTCGTGTTCGTATTTTTTCACTAATATTCGCAGATTTTCATTCATGCTAAATTTTCCATTTAAACTAATATTTTTATATATTTGTTCCATAGGTGTATATTCGGATAATAGCTCAGCGAATGTGCGTTTGCTTAGGTATAAAATGTTTAATATTATAATTGCGTTGAGTAGTCCGTCTCCAGTATTAGAGTAGCGAGTGAATATGATATGTCCAGATTTTTCTCCGCCGAGGATTGCATTATGCTTTTTCATGAGATTATATACGGCTTTGTCTCCGACACTGGATCTAATGAGCGAAATTTGATGTTTATTTAGACTTTTTTCTAAGCCAGTATTTGAGTAGACCGTGCCCACTACCGAATCGTTTTGTCGTAGATAAAATTTAGATAGGATATATAGAATCTCATCACCGTCTATACAATCTCCATTTTTATCGACAATAATCACTCTATCAGCATCTCCGTCGACGGCAATTCCGACTTTATTTTCTTTTATACAAATCGATCGCAAAAAACTGATATCCGTGCACCCAGAATTGCAGTTTATATTATATCCATTCATTTTACTATTGACAATGTGCTGATGATGAAACACTCGTTTACATATTTCGCTAGCGCCCCCGCACGCGCAGTCAATAATGATAGGTAGATCAAAGTGAATTAGTGATTTTAGATAATCTATGTAGTCGGTCTTGATATTGTCTAGATATTTTCTCACGGCAAATTGTCTCAGTCTAGGCTTGCTAGTTTTTTCTATCAAGTGTTCGATCATCAATTCGCTTTTTTCACTGATTTTTTCTCCGTTGGCGTTGAAAAATTTTACACCATTATATTCGTATGGGTTATGCGACGCACTGATCATCATAGATAAGGGATATTTATATTTTTTTGTAAGATATGCTAGACATGGGCTAGAGCATATGCCGACATCGTGTACTTCTATCCCGTATTCGAGCAAGACTGACTCTATATTTGACAAAATAAAATCGCTACTTATGCGAGAGTCGTTGCCGACTAATAAGACGCGTTCGAGATTTTTTTCTTTATAAAAACGAACTAATCCGAGTGCCAATTTCTTTAAAAATTTGCTAGATAGATCCTTTCCTGCGACACCGCGAATACCATCTGTACCAAAATATTTCATAGTAATTATATATGACGAGAGACTGCGATTTGTTTTTCATTTATTTGACAATATATGTTTAAAATTCCCAATACATGACTTATTCGTTTGATAATAAGAGACGAAAATTAGTTGATTTTATTTTCTAATCTATCTATAATCATATTATGTATTTGTACACGGCGCCACCTGACGGGTTTTATATAGGAGATTTTGAGATCAAATTTTATGGTTTGATCATGTCTATTGCTATGTTGGTGGGCATTTTGCTCGCGTGCAAGCTCGCTAAAAAGCGCGGAATTAAGAGTGACGATATCTTGTTGCTTGCCATAATCATACTCCCTTGTGCTGTGGTAGGAGCGAGACTATATTATTGCATATTTTACGACCATGGTTATACATTTTGGGAGTTGTTTGACTTAAGGCAGGGCGGACTAGCGATATATGGCGGAGTCATCGGCGGACTAATAGGCTTAATTATATTTTGTGCGATCAAGCGAAATTTCAAAATTCTCGGCACTTTGTGCGACATATGTGTACCTTGTTTAATATTAGGACAGGCATTGGGACGCTGGGGCAATTTCTTTAATCAAGAAGCCTATGGCAACTTAGTCACGAATGAAAATTTACAATGGTTCCCATATGCTGTATACATTGAGGATCAGCAGGCGTGGTATCAGGCGACATTCTTCTATGAAAGCGTGTGGAACCTTATAGGGCTGGCGGTGCTATTAAAGGTTTACTATACTTACGAGTCTACCGGCACGACTACTGCGACTTATCTCATTTGGTATGGCATAGGTAGAGCGTTCATCGAAGGGCTGAGATCTGATTCGCTATATATAGGTAATAGCGGTATACGCGTGTCTCAGTTGTTGAGTGTGTTGCTAGTCATAGCGGGTATAGTGATTTTAGTGGTAAAATATATTAAGAAAAAATCGGGAGAAAAAAATGGGGAAAAAGTCTAAGATCTTATATTATTCTGTCCTGATTGTAAATATCGTTTGCTTTATTCTAGACCTTTTGCCGATCAATTTTCCTTTCTTTAGAGTAAGTTTTGCAGTCAGTCTGATACTTATAGGTATTCTTTTAATAGTACGCGGATTTTCTTTAAAATTAGATAGCAGTTTGTTCTTCGGAATAGTACTATTTATTTGCGGTGTGCTGAATTTTGTGTTATACTTCTTGCAAATATATCAATCTATTGATATCAATCAATTTTGGCCATACTATTTATTTGCAGTGGCGATAGCGAGTTTTATCACATCGGTGTATTTCAAAGATAAATTACAGATGAAACTTTTCATATTATTTTTAGGTTTTGGTCTAATTAGTCTAGTTTTTGTCCAAAATCTTATAAATATTTGGTGGATGATAGGGCTGATGATAGCGTGGTTTATCGGATACTTCGTAGTCAACCTTATACTCGCAAAAAGGAGAAAGAACAATGGACAAGAGAGATAATGAATTGCGTGAAAAGATAGCAAAGCTTGAGACGACAGTTGCCGAACAGCAACAGACTATTTCGCGCCTGACCGCGCTTCTAGATGATTACAAGCAAAAGGAAATGTCCATATCCAGTGCGATCATCGCTAGCATGGAGCATGCGAATCAGCTCGAGGCTAGTAGAAAGAAATTGTACCTATTGGATATTCAGCGCAGTAGATTGATGTATCTTAGAATGGAGCAGATCATCAATGAGCTCTATCAAAAATATCCAGATCTAGCTAAGGACACTAAGCTTAGAGAGATGTCTGATAAATTCAAATCAATGGTCTATAACGACCTAGCAGAGAAAGGTAACGAATCGGTATCCATTGATATGAAGAAACAGCCCTTTACCGATGATCCTATAAAGAAATTGCTCCATAATATCATAGATTGCTTTGACACTAAAAAAGCGGGTGGAGATATTCGTCGCGGTGGTCCTACTGATAATCTCATGACGAATGTGTCATCCAGTGGATTTGATTTCAATGAGGCACTTCATCCGACTATGGGTCTAGATGAGATAATGAAAGCGTTTAACCTGGGTAAGAAGCAAGAAAATAAAGATTAGAGCCGGCTTATTTGATCATAGTATTGACGAATGTTTTTAAAATAATATTTAGAATAATATGTATTTTCATTTATAAATATAATATATATAAACTAATAAACTAAAAAATATTGATCGGATAGATATAATATAAAATTAATCGAACGAAATCAAGACATTTAGACCTTTTTTATTCTCATTTTTTAAATATAAATTTCTTTTTCAATATTAGCACTCATCGGAGTGCTTTTTTATATAAAATTTATCTTGTAATAATTTTATCTATAGATTGCCGAATGGAGTTTGGGAATATTGTCATAATTGAGCACGCCTGAGCATAAGTTAGGATAAATTGGAGGAGAAAATGGACAAAAATTCTAGCATCTACACGGACATTGCTAAGCGCACTAATGGTGATGTGTATATCGGAGTAGTGGGACCAGTGAGATGTGGAAAATCTACTTTTATACAAAAATTTATTCAGAATTTTGTGCTAGACAACATCGCAAACAAGCATGACCGCGCACGCGCAAATGATGAGCTCCCGCAGGCTAGCGCGGGCAGTATGGTGATGACGACTAAACCGCAGTTCGTACCAAATGAAGCAGTGAAGGTAAAGATCGGTAGCACGACAATGTCGGTTCGCCTGATAGACTCGGTTGGGTACATGGTGGACGGCGCATTGGGAGCGTATGAGAATGACAAACCGCGCCTGGTAAAGACCCCGTGGAGCGATGAGTCGATTCCTTTCGTGCAAGCTGCGGTGATAGGCACAGAAAAGGTGATCAATGATCATTCTACCATAGCGGTTGCTCTCACTACGGATGGCAGTTTTTCTGAGATTCCGCGAGAAAATTATGTCGATGCAGAGCGCAGGACGGTCAATCAGCTGAAATCGACAGGGAAGCCTTTTGTCATAGTGTTAAACACGAGTAAGCCAGATGACGAAAGTACGAAACACTTAGCAGATAAGATGCGAGAAGAGTATTCTTCTCCTGTATTGGTGATGAATGTGAATGAATTAAAAAAGGAAGATGTGGATAATATTATGACTGAAATATTAAAAGAATTTCCGCTAGGAGTGGTAAATATCAAGATGCCGAAGTGGCTTAAACCTCTGCCTAGCGACAACCCAACCGTGCGCGAGATCTTAGATACCGTGATGAATGCTATAGGTGAAAGCGGGAGAATAGGCGACTATGATACAAATAAAGTGTTATTTGAGAATAGCGAGAGCTTTGAGCCGATTTTGAATAGCAATATAGAGATGGGTACAGGCGCGGTAAATTTTGAGATTGTGCCAAAAGCAGGACTATTTTATCGTGTGCTTAGTGAGCAATGTGGTACAGAGATAAAAGATGACTATGAGCTGGTAAGCTGTCTAAAAGATCTCACCTATGCAAAGAAAAAATATGACAAGATCAGCACCGCTATAGATCAAGTGAACGAGACGGGCTACGGGATAGTGATACCGACCATTGATGAGATGGAATTAAAAGAGCCGGAGATCGTGCATCAAGGTGGTAAATGCGGAGTGAAATTGCGCGCTCAAGCACCTAGCCTGCATATCATGAAAGTAGATGTCGAGACTGAGGTTAGTCCTATAATGGGTGGATATGAGCAGAGCGAAGATCTAGCAAAATATCTATTACAAGAGTTTGAAAATAATCCACAAGGAATCTGGCAGACAAATATGTTTGGGAAACCGCTATATAGCCTAGTCAATGAAGGTATCAATAGCAAGCTTAGCTCTATGCCAGAGAACCTGCAGAAGAAATTAAGAAGGACCTTGTCGCGAATTGTTAACGAAGGGAAAGGCGGTATATTGTGTATTCTATTATAGACTAATACTATATATGAGATTAGTGTATAGATCTTTTGATAGATTAATATATAACGCTGTATCGTATAAACTCAATATGATTTTATAAAATTTAATTTCTATTTATGGATATAGAGCTGAAATACAATATTTCATAATTAAAAGGGCTGAATGTATCGAAAATCTCAGCCTTTTTTTATGTGCAAATATTTGATCTCGCATTTTTCTCACAATAATGAAAAAAATCTTTAAAAATCATCAAAAATCGTTTGTTTTAATAAAATTTCTATGCTATAATCTTAGCATCAATTAAAAGGGGAAAATATTTATGAATTTCATTGCAGAAAATTGGTGGTGGATCGTCTTAATCATCGCTGTAATCATCGTAGTATTGGTAGTGCTATTGATATTGATGGATAGACGAGACAAGCGTATAATGGCAGATTTTAAAGAAAAGGTTTTATCGGTCGAAAGTGAGCAGATGGAAGATGAAAATCACACGATAGATAAAGATAGGGTAGCTGAGAATGCTCAGGTCTCTGAGGCTGTGGATATCAAAGTCGAGGAGAAGAATTTTTCAAAGACAAAGAACACTACGAAGCCTACTGCTTCGACATCTAAAGTCATGGAGATCAAGGCTGATTTTGATTTTCCTAATGAGACAGAGATGGGTACAGTGGAGAGCACTGAATTGACAAATGATGAGACTGTGCCAGCTGTTGTGGCGGACGAGACAGCAGCAAAGACGAGTGCCAAATCTAATGCGAAGAAGTCTACTACTAAGCAATCAAGTGTGACAGCAAAGTTGAGCAAGACTAGCGCGACAAAGTCTACTACTGCTAAAAAGGCTAGTGTATCAGCAGCTACAAAGAAGCCTGCCAGCAAGAGTGTGACTACTAGCGCGACTACTAGCACTACTGCCGTAGCTACGCCTAAAGCAACATCCAGTGCGAATAAGACTGCTAAAAAGTCAGCGACAGCAAAGAATACAAAGAGTTCGTCCACTGAGCCAGTGGAGGAAGCATCAAAGACGAGCACTGTCAGTGCAAAAGTCGAAAACACTGCTAGCTCAAAGACTGCTACAAAGCCTACATCGACTAAGACTAGTGCTACTAAGTCGGCATCAAAGTCAGTAAAGGCTAGTGCACCTAAAGTGGCTACACCTGCTACTAGCAAGGCAAAGACCACAGCTACTGCATCAAAGACGACCAAGACGACTTCTGTCAAGGCAGGTGCTAAATCTCCAGCGATAGCCAAGACGACGACAAAATCTACTAAGACTACATCTAAAAAATAAGTTCCTTAGTCACTGCATTTTGAAACTAGTGTAATAATTAAGAGTTGAGATAGCAATATCTCAATTCTTTTTTTAAAGGCTATTTTATGCCGTGAAAGGTACTTGACAAGAGAAGAAATGAAAACACAATACAAAAAGGCAGAGAAACGAACAAACAAAGTGTGTAAGCACAAAAATCGTTTCTCTGTCTTAACCAGCAAAAGAAAAACTCATTTCAGAGACTCTTGTCAAGTACACCATGGAATAAATTAGCCATTATATATACAGCAAAAAGCGAAAGTGTGTTTCGTTCACCAACGCTTTCGCTTTTTGTCTGTTTTATTTAGTTTATAGGCGTGTGCTTGTCATATACAAGTGTTCTCGCTTCGCTCGAACAGACAAGCACACGCCTAACTGCCAAATTAAAATTTAAATTATTTTAGTATTAATTATAAAAATTTTACAAATCTATGTTATAATATAAATATGAAAAACACTTTTGATATAAATTTTGATTTTACAACAGATACTCCATATTTTTGGGAAACTTATTGGAATGATGAAATGGGTGGTGTTTTTGTAGACCCTGATTCTGAAAGTAAAACACTTAAAAAGTATCATAAAATTGTTTGGAGTAAACAATTACCAAATGGTGAATTTATGAACCTGACCGAAGGATATGGTGCAAATTATTTAACTTGGAATGGTTTTAGGTTTGGGAGTGATTCAATAATTGCTAGTTTTAGATACGAAAAATATCGTTTCATGATAAAACAAGTCATGAATTATTTGCCAAATTATAAAGATTTTATGGAAAATTATACTAGAAAATCTTATACATTGGGTGGTTCAATAATATTTCCCAAGATGCAAGGTAGTATCAATCAGTCTAGGGGTTGTAATCCTTTTATAAGAGATAGATTTGATTTGACTTTAGAATGCATTAGAAAATTTTACAATAACGAAAAATCTCCACTTTATGATACATTATTAAAGAATAAATCTTTTTTTGATTTATTTGTTGATTTTAAAGGGTATGTGGATTATTTTTATTTACAAGATTTGGTTAATGATGATTATTCTTGTGTGATATTTTGGATAGGAAATGGCAATTTTGAGAAAAATCCATTTCCCAAAACTGTTGAAGAATATTTGATGTGGATAGATAAACAATTAAATTTTGTTTCAAATAGAAATAAAAGAATATTAGAATCATTGACTAAAAAATAAAAAAGGCATTGTATTATACAATGTCTTTTTCACTAGTTTCAATTTAACTAGGTCTTTATGGAACTTTTTTTTTAATTTGCTAGACTTTGGTAAAAATATTTGATAAAATATACCTATAATAAACATGTAGGAGAAAATATGTACTTTGTATATACGAGTTGGTATATCGTCATGGCAATACTTTTATTAGGAATCATAGCATTGGTAGTCACCTATATCATGATGGATAAAAAGGATAGGTTGATCATTCAGCAGTTTAAGGAAGAAAATAGTGTAGAGCCAGAGCCTGAACATACTGAAGCCACTACAGAAAAGACTCCAGAAGAGAAGCCTACGAAATCTACATCTACGAGAGCGAGAAAGACGAAAAAATAGATTTTCATTATTTGAATCTATATGAGATCTGATGCTCATCAGGATACAATGATACTTTAGCAGGTAGGAGAATATAGACTGATTTTAGCCAAGATCAATATAGGCACTACCTTATTCCTTAATCACTATAATGATTAATAAAATAATAAAATCGCCGTTTGGTTTTATACGGCGATTTTTATGTATTAAAAATATTTTGTATACCTAAATATGCGTGGGTGAGAGTGGATATAATTTTATTTATCTTTATTCTTTTTACTGTCTTCAGATAGTTTTAGCAAATCTTTATAATAGTCTGCCACTACTTTAAACATTTCATCTACTAATATCAAATATGGATTCTTATACATGATTCTCATCTCCTAAATATAGTCCATTGAATAATTCATCTAGCTGTTTATTGGCATTGTCAGCCATTTCCTCTATTTTAGCCTTGTTTGCTTCCTCCTCTTTTACCTTTTCAGACAGAGCTGAGATTTTAATCACTTTTTCTAGTTCTGCCTTTACATTTGCGACTATTTTATCAAATTCTTCTTGACTTGCATTTCTCGCCTCTGCACGCTTAATATCGTCTCTCGCTCGATTTCTTAAGTTTATCATAAGCTCTTTATACTCTTCAGGAGTACCGAGATCCGCTATTTCCAAAGGGTTCATCAAATCTCTTGCAATGACTATCTTAAGTTGATTTTGTTTACTATAATCATACCAATTAAATTGACTGCGATCATACTCTTGGATGACTTCGCCATTTTCATTGATTACAGTTACAGTCCTAGGACCTACAATAGTAGTACTAGAGGAAGAAGTGATAAAGTTCATTGAATTGCTATTCCCATAATTTCCAATTCTCGCACCTTCTTTGTTTATCAGGATAAAGTAATCTTCACCACCTGCATTGCCTATGTTGGCGACGATATGAGCCTCTCTTTGAGTATATTTTGGCAAATCTTTATAGTCACAAGGCACTGTTAGTTTTAAATCAGTGTTGAGATAACCATACTTTCCGTTCTTTTTCACTCTTGCTAGCCCATTGGTGAAGATCCTTTCCCTGTTTGCTTCATTCTCTTTGTCTTTAGGAGGTACAAATCCACCAATCTCTTCATATATAGGTTCGACTAAGACCGCTTTAGTCTCATAGTCTCTTAGACCAAATAAACTATTTACTTCAAATTTTTCTACCATACATTACTCCTGTCAAATTATTAATGAATTGATATAATTATATATTAGTCAGACAATAAAGTCAAATATATTTCATATTTTCTAAATATAATCTTTTAGCGCCGTGATCAAAATTTAATGCATTTGCGAGTATTTCAATCAAATGATGATTAAAAAACCTAATGGATATGATATCATCAGTTATTTTCCTTGATCTTTTTTGACAAAATTATTAGTATATAATATATGAGAATAATAGCAGGCAAATATCGCGGGAAGAAATTAAAAGAATTTGATATCGACACCACTCGTCCCACTCAGGATAGGGTGAAAGAGTCCATCTTCAACCTGATACAGTTTGATATTCAAGGGGCGGTGGTGCTTGACCTTTTTGCAGGCACGGGTGCACTAGGTATCGAATGCATATCGCGTGGAGCTAGGCGGACATATCTCGTGGACAACAATCCTCTAGCGATCTCCTTGATAAATGACAATCTAAAGACGATTTCAGGTGATTTTAAGGTGATCAAGAGTGATTTCATGACATTTTTGAAGGGCGTCAATCGTAAATTTGATATCATTCTATTAGATCCGCCGTTTGACTCGGGCTATGGTGAGTTAGCGATCGATTTTATTATAAACAATGACCTCATCAGTGACAGCGGGATCATCATATTTGAGACTCATTTTACGAATGACTTTGATAGCGCAAAGTATACCGCTTTCGATACAGTCAAGAAAAAGTATGGCACGGTGGCGGTATATAAAATGGTAAAGAAAGGAAATTAAAATGCAAATATTACAAAAGAAAGATAGCCTGCTCATAAAGGGCACAGAAGATTTCAATGTGATCCAGACGCTAAATTGCGGTCAGATTTTTCGCTATGTGATCGATGGGGATACCGCGGTCGTCTACTCAAAAGATAAAAAGGCTCTCCTTACTTGGACGAACGATACCATAGAGATAACTTCGAAAGACCTTGACTATTTCTATCATTTTTTTGATTTATCTCGTGATTATTCTGTCATAAAATCGACGCTGAAAAACGACGAATTCTTAGCTCCCGCTGTGGAATACGGCTATGGCATAAGGATACTAAATAATGACGCTTTTGAGATGATAGTGAGCTTCATTATCTCAGCGAACAATAATATAAAGCGTATCAAAAATTCTATCGAATATCTATGCAAAAAGTTCGGCGAGAAGAGCGATGATTATCATGCGTTTCCGACACTGTCCGCCCTGAAAAAAGCTACGATCTCGGACTATAAGGACGCGGGCTTAGGCTATCGAGCAGAGCAGATGCACGACACTATCCAGAGGCTGACAGAGCGAGACATCATATATTTACAGCAGGCAGATAAAGACGAAAAGATGAAATTTTTATTGTCACTAAAAGGCGTAGGCGAGAAGGTGGCAAATTGTATCATGCTCTTCGGGCTCGGGGTAAGAGATGTCTTCCCTGTCGATACATGGATAAATAAGGTGTACAATCATCTCACAGGCTCCGAAAATAATGATAGAAAAAAGATCACTCGCGAGCTGACGGCTAGATATAAAGATTTGAGTGGGTTTGCTCAGCAATATTTCTTCTATTATTTTCGCGAAAATAAAATAAAGTAAGTTTTGGTATAAATAATATAAATTTTCATCTAAATACTAATAAATACTAAAAATCACAGCTTTTTTGCAAAAAAACTGTCAAAAAATCGAATTTATCATAAAATATTTGACTAGATCTTTCATTTGCTATATAATATTTTAAACTGAAGACTCTAAAACTGATATCGTAAAAATTCACAAAAAGGAGAAAATATGTATTGCAATCAATGCGGACACGAAAATAGAAATGATAGAAAGTTTTGTGCAAATTGCGGTGCGCCCTTGCGAGATTATACCAAGCCTAGAGAAAATCTCTTGATGCAGTCCGACATCGTCGAACATCAAGAAAACATACAAAAGTTAAGCAATAAGATAAATAACATAAAAATCGCAGCAATATTTTGCTTCGTTATAGCTATTGTTTTATTGTTCATTACATTTTTTTCCATAGATATAGTGCGATTGATTTTGAGTATTATTAGCCTAGTGCTATTTATAATATTCGTCATTTTATGGCAATATTCGAGCAAACTACAGAAGAAAAAGCAATCCATGCAAGAAAAGGATTATGAGTGATTATAGCGGACTAGTGTAGCCCGCTCTTTTTATTTAATTTCAAAAAGGGTATTGACGAGTGACGAATTTTGATATATAATCAAAGTGTAAATAGATAAGGAGAAGGATATGGAATTTGTGGAGATATTCACAGGCATGAGCTGGATACCAGCTTTACTGCTCAGCTTAGGTTTGCTCTTTTTAATAGTAGAAGTATTTATTCCAGGATTTGGCTTCTTCGGAGTGACTGGCATATTACTGCTCATCGCAGGCATAATAGTGCGCATAGTCGACGGCTTGAATATCGTACAATCTTTGACATTAATATTGCTTGTACTAGGAGTCTTGATCATAGCGTTCTTGCTAATGGTCAATAGTGCACGACATGGACTACTCGGTCGTACAGGTCTATTTGAGACAAAATCATCGATCCGTCAGGACTATGATAAAGTGGATAAAAATTTATCTAAATTAGTAGGTCAGTCGGGCAGAGCGGTCGGTGTATTAAACCTTGGTGGCAAGGCAAAGATCAAAGGCAAAATCTACGATGTCGTGTCTGTTAATTCGTATATCGAAGACGGAGCACATATCAAAGTAGTAGAGATTAGAGACAATACCATCATGGTTAGGAAATGGTTTGAATAATAGGAGTGAGATATGAGTATGTTATTAGCATTGCCAGTATGGGCGATCCTTTTGATCGTATTAGCGTGCGTGATAGTCGTAGTGGTCGCAATAGTGATATTGGTACCAGTCAATATTTGGTTTAGAGCATTGGCATCGGGTGCACATGTGTCTATGGCGCGATTGATAGGTATGAAGATCCGAAAGGTGGATTATAAATTTTTAGTAAACACATATATTATAGCGCAAAAAGCTGGGCTACATATCCCTATCGGAGATCTAGAGACGCATTTAATGGCGGGTGGAAATATTGAGAAAGTAGTAGACGCGCTGATCGCCGCACACAGTGCCAAAGTCGAGCTCGACCTAGAGCAAGCAAAAGCTATCGACTTAGCAGGTAGAGATGTGTTAGAGGCAGTGCGCACCAGCGTCACTCCTAAAGTAATTCGTACGAATTGGGTAGAAGCGATCGCAAAAAATGGTATTCAAGTGAAAGCAATAGCTCAGATCACCGTGCGCGCTAGGCTAGATCGTCAGATCGGTACGGCAGACACAGAGACGATCTTAGCCCGTGTAGGCGAGGGTATCGTCACCGCCATAGGTAAGGCGAATACTCACACTGAGCTAATAGCCGATCCTTCTATTATATCAAAGACAATCCTAGCTGATAGGCTAGATAGACAGACTGCTTATGAAATCTTGTCTATAGACATCTGCGATATAGATGTCGGTGGTAATATTGGGGCTAAGCTAAAGATCGAAGAAGCAGAAGCAAAGAAGAAGATCAGTCAAGCAGCAGCCGAAGAGCGTAGAGCACAGGCAGTAGCACTTGAGCAGGAAAACAAAGCCAAGACCCAAGAGATGCAGGCAGTCGTCCTAGCAGCCGAGAGTGAAGTGCATAAAGCTATGGCTCAAGCGATGAAGAACGGTAAATTCGGAGTAGTGGATTATTATAAATTGCAAAACATGGTGGCGGATACTAATATGAGAAATTCTATCAGTCAAGTACAAAACAAGAAATCAACAGACAAGCCAAATGAGGATCACTAATCTTATAAGGAGATAGTATGGATATTAATCGAATCATTATCATCGCACTTTCTCTATTACCATTGATTGCACTAGTCATTATCTTGCCTAGCATTATCAAGCGTGCTAAGGCGAAGAAGAGTAGTGCACCAGCTCCCGCCACAGACTCGGGAAAAGAACTAAAATCTCTAGCAGTAGAGACAGCTCCTAAAGCAGAAGAGAAGAAAGAAGATGTCATCTTTGGAGCAAAAGAGTATTCATCAGATGATTTCAAAGGCTATCTAGAAGAAAAATCAAAGACCATCACTCGCCCCGAGCGAAAATCGGTGACTCCTACTGTAATCAATCCAGATGATTATAGGAGATTCAGAGATCTGAGAATGAAGAGAAGCCAGCCAGTGAATAGAAAGAATCTTCATGATCAGGTGAGCGATCTCTCTCCAGAGATA
>CALWFA010000005.1 GCA_944377465.1 uncultured Clostridia bacterium | reverse complement strand
TGATTTTTATTTGTTTTTTATAATTTTTACATTATTTTATTGCTAATTTATTATTTGCATTTAATGATATTTTTAAAATGATATAATTATATATAAATATTTCATATATTATATTTGACTAAATTAATTATTTACGATATAATGATGCTATGAAATTAGTAGCGGAAAATAAAAGAGCAAGATTCGAATATGAATTATTAGAGACATACGAAGCGGGTATAGTACTGACAGGAGACGAGATCAAAGCAGTACGCTTAGGACATTTTTCTATCAATGATTGTTATGGATTCGTTAAGGACGATGAGTGTTTTTTGAGGAATAGTTATATCAAAGAATATGCAAATTCTTTTGATGCGGGCAGACAGGGCGAGACGACGAGACGCGATAGAAAATTGTTGCTTCATAAGCAGGAAATAGAAAAGATCAAAAAGCGCATTGCAGAAGATCATCTTACCATTGTACCTACCAAAGCATATTTTTCTGATAGCAATCTCAAGGTGGAGATCGCAGTGGCAAGGGGCAAGAAATTGTACGACAAGCGGGAGACTATAAAGAATCGCGAGTTAGATAGAAAGAGTCGCTTTTATGATTAGATATTGACAAATGAGACATTAGTGCTATAATCGCGATAAAGGAGATATTATGAAGAAGCTGATCGGCACTATGACAGAAAAAGAATATCGTGATATACTGAAGTCTACAATCAGGAGCGTAGAGAGAAGTATAAGAGAGAGTTTGCCTACGGATGATGAGATCTTTTCGACGCCTGAGATAGAGCGCGTCGCAGGAATGTCTATAGATGAAATACAAAATTTAAGGGATTCATACTTAATGATAGATGAACATGAGCTTTCTATCGCTTTGGCTTGCAAAATATTTTTGAGAAGATATCCCGATCTAGACGATGGTAATCTAAAGAATATTATTGGCTCACGATTACCTAAATATGAGTTTGTCCGTGAGCTGATGAAATGCACTGATGCGAGCGAGTCTTTTACTGATAAGGTCCGCTCAGGCAGGATAGAGGATATCTTATCTATAATAAATGAAAATAGACTAGCAATTTTTTCATCTGATACATAATGCTTTAGGTCTGGCTAGAGATTCATCGTTGCACTTAAAAATATCAAATAACATTGCATTAAAAATTTTATAAAATTTATGAAAAAAACACCTATATGTAGACAATCGTCACTATAGGTGTTTTTTGGTGGAGATGACGAGAGTTGCACTCGTGTCCTAATAGCTCAGAAGACCATACACTACACGCTTAGTCAATGACTATTCTCATAGATGTGTGCTCACATTGACACCGCGCATCTACTATCCTATATTAGCTACAGGGAGAGCTAGGAGATTCGCCCTGCCGTGCACCGATGTACGACGCCAGACCTCAAAGTATCGGTACCTTCGAGCTGACGGCTTAGCTATGCAGCGTAAGCAAGTTTTTGGTTATTGTTAGCGTTTATTTTTATTCGTGCAAACGAACCGTGTGATTATCGTGCCACCGCACGGCGTGCGTATGATAGTCTGACCTACCAGTCGAAACTATTTCATCCCCATGACTAATATATTATAGCATATTTTGATCAAATATTCAATATGAAATAAAGATTTTTTAAAATAACAAGCATCAATTATTTTATAGAGCTATAAATCCATATGATAAAATACGATAAAAAATCTAAAAAAACTAAAATACATACAAAAATCATTTAAAATTGATATAATTTAATCAAATTTATAAAAATTATCTAAGAATTTAATAAAAATATATGATAAACAAGCAAAATATTTTTACAAATTGATTTATTTTGATATAATACTTATACATTAATTAATTTCAAAAGGGGTAATATGAGGAAAACAAAAATAATCGCGACTATAGGTCCTGCCAGCATTGATTATGAAGTGATGAAGAAAATGGTGAAAGCTGGTCTAAATATCGTACGCATAAATCTATCACACGCACGAATCGAAGATATGGATCTGATCGTAAAGAATGTAAAGAAACTCAGAAAAGAGCTCAAAGTAACATTGCCTATTATGATAGACACGCGCGGGCCAGAAGTGAGAGTAAAGACATTCAAAAATGGTTCTATAGACATTAAGAAAGGTCAAATATTTACATTCACCGGGCGAGATATCGAAGGTGACCAAAATGCAGTCAGCTTCAATACACCAGATATCGTGAAATGTATCAAAGTGGGAAATAAAATCTTGGCGGTCAATGGACTATTGACCTTCAAAGTCGTAGACATTCAAGGCAAAGATGTGATCACGCGCGCCATGAATTCGGGCACGCTATCGAATAGAAAGAGCCTAAGTATACCGAATGTAAAATATAGCACGCCATATCTAAATACAGCAGACAAAAATGATATTCTATGGGCGATAAAAAATGATGTAGAATGGATAGCTGCAAGCTTTGTAAACTCCAAAGAAGACTTATTCGCGCTTCGCTCCTTCATAGAAAAAAATGGCGGAGATATGAAGATTGTATCAAAGATCGAATCAGCTGTAGGTGTGAAAAATATAGATGAGATCATCTCGTATTCTGACGCGATCATGGTAGCCCGCGGGGATCTAGGCGTAGAAGTGGCAGTGGAGAAACTGCCTGACTTGCAAAAGACGATAATCAAGCGAAGTAGGGAGCGTGGTCGTGCGGTCATCACTGCCACAGAGATGCTCGAAAGTATGATATCAAATAATCGACCGACCAGAGCGGAAGTGAGCGATGTGGCGAATGCTGTCTATGACGGATCAAGCGCTATAATGCTATCAGGTGAGACGGCTATGGGTAAATTCCCAGTAGGTGCTGTGGAGACTATGTCAAGAATAGCGACAGAGACAGAGAGACATATCAACTATAAAAAGCGATTTGAAAGCACGAACTACACTATCCATGACACTACAGATGTGGTATCTCACAGTGCGGTGAATGCTAGTTTTATGCAGCCGATGAAAGCTATAGTCGTATTTACACAAGGCGGACTCAGCGCACGCATGATTAGCAGATTCCGTCCAAATGTCACGATTATAGGAGCTACACCTAATGAAAAGGTGTATAGACAGCTCGAGATGTCTTGGGGAGTAGTGCCTGTCCTGACTGCTGAATATAGCTCTACGGATGAAATGTTTAGAATAGCAAACGAGATAGTGAAAAAACATAAATTTGCCAAATCAAACGATACCATTGTGATCACTTGTGGTGTGCCTAAGAAAAATGGGTGCACGAATCTCATCAAGATAGATGAAGTAAAATAAAAATATGAAGTGAGCTCATCACTTCATTTTTATTAATGGATAAAACATTAAGCTTATCGTTTGACATACCGTCGGGCAGGGCTTATAATAAATATATGTCAATGAAATCTTTTATTTGTTTTCATGAATTCAAGCTGTATATTAGCAATCATAGTAGTCAACCATTCATAGAAATCGCATAATCTAGAATATAGGACTACACGATAGAGTATATAAGACTAAATATTATATAATTATACTAATTCAACTAAATTATTTATAAATATAGAGAATATAATAGATTAGATGAAAGAAAAAATAAAGCAATTATTTGATACCAAGACCACGCGAGGCAAGATACTTAGATTTTGTCTATTTTTAGTCGTACTAGCTCTAGTATTGTTGCTATTGTATGGCATACTAAAGTGGACGGGACTATGGGAGAAAGTAAATTCTATAGAGAAGATACGGAATATAGTAGAAAGTGGCGGGGTATATAGTTTTCTAATCTTTATATTGTTTCAAATATTGCAGACCACTGTTCTGCAGATCCCAGCTATCTTCGTCACGGTCGCAGGGGCGCATATCTTTGGTGCGTGGCCGACATTTGTCATGTCATATATTGCAATGATGATAGGCAGTATCATCATGTTTTGGATAGGTAGAAAAGCGGGTAGAAAATTCCTATACTGGCTGATAGGCAAAGACAGTGCAGAAAAGTGGATAGATAGAATGAGTAATGGTAAATATTTATTCTTTCTAATGATGATATTCCCTATGTTCCCAGACGATATCCTATGTGTAGTAGCGGGACTGACTAAAATGAGCTTTCCATTTTTCCTATGGACAAACATCATCGCTCGTGGGCTAGGTATTGCTTGCACAGTATTCTTTGGCAGTGGAGAAGTGATACCGTTCCATGGCTGGGGATTGGCTGTCTGGGCTGTCATATTAGTACTAGTGGCTATTGCGTTTTATATCAGCATCCGTTATAAAAACAAAATCGATGAGATCATCGATCAAATCTTCTATAAAAGGAAAAAAGCAAAACAACAATCAGTGGCAGTCATGGAGAATGGCGATAGTAGTATAGTATCGGATAGTGAAAATATAAAGACTGATACAGCTATTGAGTCTGATCAGAATGAGGATAAATCTATAGACACAGGCAATCCAATCGAGAAAATAGATAAAAAAGATATGAGTAACACTGGTCAATCATGAAAATAATGCAAAATTATTGCAAAAAATGTCAATATTTGATATAATATATGTATGGAAAATAAAGAAAACGATCCTAAAACAAAAGAAAATAGATTTAAATGTCCTAGCTGTGGAGCAAATATAAAGCCTGAAGAGAAAGTCTGTTCGTATTGCGGTACGCCGAATGAAAATTATCAGGAAAAAGAGATCAAGGATATTGCTCCGCCTGAATATGATCCTATGCCTAGCGGAGATCTGTTTGGTAGCGGGCTTGGCGGTTTCATGGGTGGTGTGATGCTAGGTGGACTCATGCGTGGAGCAGGCTTTGGAGGTAGACCGCGCAGGCGAAGATAGACATATTTTGGACTAATAGATTTAATCACTTGACGAAATAGATGAAATATGAAATAATTAATATGGAGGAAGTATGGGATTTTTTAAAAAACAATTTCTATCAGTAATAGAATGGAAAGATAGCAGTAATGATATCATCGTCTATCGCTATCCACTCACAGATCGTGACGAGATCATGAATAGTTCTACATTAGTGGTGCGTGAGAGCCAGGTAGCGATGTTTGTACATAAGGGAGAGATAGCAGATGTCTTCGGTCCTGGCACATACAAGCTAGCCACTGAGAATATACCGTTCTTGACTAAGCTATTAAGTCTAAGTACTCTAGGTAATTCGCGTATCAAAGCGGAAGTGTATTTCGTGAATACAAAACGCTTTATGGGTCAAAAATGGGGCACACAGAATCCTATCATGATGAGAGATGTGGACTTCGGCAATATCAGATTGCGCGGATATGGTACATTTGCATTCAAGGTAGAGGATCCTACTAAATTTATGAAAGAGTGCTTCGGCACGAATAACATTTATCGTGTGGGCGATATTACTACTCAGTACAAGTCTACACTTATTCAGCTCCTGACAGATGCTATCGGAGAGAGTAAGCTATCAGCCCTGGATCTCGCTGCTCACTACAAGGATTTAGGAGATATAGTTGAGAAGAATAGTGTGGAAGAATTCGCTCCTATAGGGCTAAAATTATCTAATTTTGTCATCGAAAATCTATCTTTACCTGAAGATGTAGAGAAGATGTTAGATGAGCGCACGAAGATGGGAGTCATCAGTGACAAGATGGGCACCTACACTCAGTACAAAGCAGCAAATGCCATGGGCGATGTTGCAAAGAATCCTAGCGGTGGCGGACTCGCAGGACTAGGAGTAGGCTTAGGTGCGGGATATAATATGGGCAATATGTTTACAGATGCGATCTCGGGAGCAAAAGATAGCAAGCGACAGGTCACGGTGCAATGCGTGAAGTGTGGAGCGAGCATTCCGGGTAAATCTAAGTTTTGTCCAGAATGTGGTGCGACTCAGGCGTTATCTTGTCCAAAATGTGGAGAGCCTATTACTAAGGGAAGTAAATTTTGTGTAAACTGTGGTGAAAAGCTAGAAATAAAATTAAAGACTTGCCCAAAATGCGGTAAGGAATTGGGAGCGAAAGCAAAGTTTTGCCCAGACTGTGGTGAAAAGATAAAATAGGCGGTGGGTTATGAGTTTGTTTGGATATAGAGAGAAAAAGTATGGTAAATTTGTATTCGTACTAATCGCGCTTATTTTGATCGCGCTGGCAGTAGGTGCGGTATATGGCGGAATATATGCTGTGCTACACATGACACACTGGGCTAAATATATCATCATAGTGGTAGCATGTATATTGGGTTTGGCATTAGGACTATTCGGTATTTTCCTCATATTGTTTTCATTCAGCCTTATCGGCACATGGAAGACAGTACGAGACAAGAATACTACAGGTAAATCAGCCACTCGTCTATGTGACAAGTGCGGTCGTGTGATCACTAAGAATGCGGAATTTTGTGAGCACTGTGGAGCGAAACAGCAGACAGGCTTGGGGCTCAAGACCTGCCCTAACTGCAAGACTAAGAATAGTGGCAAAGCCGCTTTCTGCGAAAAATGCGGTTATGAATTTAAAGAATAATACGACAATCTTAAGCGATAAAAGGTTTTTAGTATTATTTTAAAAGCTTCAATGCTGATTTTGTAATATAGAAATTATAAAAAGATAGATCGGTGAATACACGATCTATCTTTTTTACATCGGTGGGGCAAAATAGCAAACAATATGACAAAACTAGACAAAATCTCTCACTTATAATATTTTGAAATAATTAGCATATGTTCTATCATAATACAGTGGGGGTAAATTATGAGAAGAAAAGTAAAAGGTAGATTGTATTTTTTAGCGCGAGATGCAAAGTCTCGCATGAGAAATTATTATAAGGAAAAGTCGGTGTTTGAGCAGATACCGTATTCAAAAGTACGATTCACTGTATATGATCAGGAACTGTATGAGCGCGTCTGCAAGATGCTCTCTAGTGACCGCATCATCATCAATCCTATAAAGGAGCTTATCGATAATAAATATTATAATTCACTGTCTCTAGAAGGTAAACAAAAATACATATTCGATCTTAGTGAAAAATACAAAGAAATGAAGTCTAGATATGAGCGCGAGCATTCAACTTTAAAAAATGTGTCAAATATTTAATAATTTTGTACAAAAATAGTTGACTTTTGTACAAAATAGATGTATATTAATCTCATGGAAAATGAAATAGACGACGAGTCAAAAGAAAAAATTACAATAAATGTGAGAATCGATGAGAATATGGCATCGGATAAAGTATTTGACAAAAAAGACTTAGAGCAAGAATTGTGTCAATATTTAGAGCTAAATACTGTCAGTGTAATAAGCACTAGTAGTTTTGAGATAGTGAAGGAGATGTGTGTAGCAAAACTATGTCAAGTGATAGGTATCAGATGTGCGTATAATTACAAGAGAGATTTTTTCAAGTCTTTTTCTATCATTATGGGAGTATGTGTGGCTATGGAGCTTGAGCTAGATTTTTCACAAGCTCCGCTCTATCTAGGGGTAATTAGAATAGATGGCGTGAATTATGTAAATACAGTGCTCAATATGCTGACGCACGAGGACAGAGACAGTGCTTTTTTAGATGCGTTTAAATTGATTAAGGCTAAAGATTCTAGATTAAAGTCTCATCTAGAAGAATTGATCAAGGAATAAAAAGTTTAGTTTTATCTTATTTTTTATCAAAAAACTCTATCTTTACGATAGAGTTGGGTTGTGAGAATTTAGATAATGATGACTAAACTTTTTTTGCTACTACTTCGCCAGAGGCTGCATCTATCAATATGCCTATCGTATCTCCGTCGCTAGCCACAGCTCCTACATACCAATAGTAATGAAGTGATTCACTGTTTGAATAATCTTTTACATTTTTGATGACAGCTTCGATCTTGCCGTCATTATTTTTTTTCATCGTCTCTAGAGAGTCCTGTAGTTCGTCATTCGCGATCTCGATCGCTCTAGACGAATCAATGCTAAACGAGCTAGAAGTATTTATGAGATCCTGATTGAAGCTGTATCCAGTGAAAGATATTTGTACATTGATAGTCGCGTCGTTAGGCGCTGCTACACCGATGTCGGCAGAGTAGGAATTGTCTATCTCGCTCTTGTCTAAGAAACCAGTGTAGTTGTTTTCATTTATGGTGACAGTATAGGTATAGCTGTCGTTTGCTAATGACAAGCCGTCTAGGCGAGAGAATGTCAGAGCTCCGAATTCTATCATGTTTCCTACTTGACCGTCGAAAGCATAATCTTCTTCGCGCGTTCCGCTAGAAAAGGTGACAGAATATAGATCATCTTCTGCAGTGTAAAGGTTGACACGCTTTTCTATTAAATAGTCATTAAGGTCGATTTTATTACTTTTGCAAGCAGTGAGAGAAAATAAGCTGATAGCCAGCAACATAAATATTAAAATTTTCTTTTTCATATCATTTACCTCATCACATTGTATGAGCTAGTCCACTGAAATAGAACACGATTGACAAAAGATTTTTATGTTTATATAATATCCTTATGAGATGTGAATTGTGTCCACGCAGATGCAATGTCGATAGGAGAGAGTCTGTCGGATATTGCAATAGTACAGACGATATGCGGGTGGCAAAAGTGATGCTACATAAATACGAAGAGCCTATCATCAGTGGTGACGAGAAGTCTGCTGGTAGTGGTGCGATATTTTTCACGGGCTGTAATATGCGCTGTCTGTTTTGTCAAAATTATCCAATCAGCCGTGGTGGAGTGGGAGAAAGAGTCTCAGTAGAGAGGCTCGTAGAGATCATAAAAGACCTAGAGAGACAGGGAGCAAACAATATCAATCTAGTGACTCCTACGCACTATGCGGACAAGATCGTGCAGGCATTGAAGATATATAAGCCTAAGATTCCTATAGTGTGGAATTCAAATGGTTATGAGACTACTGAAATGGTGGATATAATATCACAATATGTGGATATCTACCTAGTGGATCTAAAATATTTCGACGACACACTTGCGCTGAGATATAGTGGGGCGCGCGATTACTTCGCTACAGCCAGTCGGGCGATCAAGCGAATGCGTGTGTACCAGCCCAAAGATATCGTAGAGAACGGACTGATGAAAAAGGGCATGATCGTCCGCCATTTGATTCTACCCACTCACACGGGTGATAGTATAAAATGTCTAGATTTTATAGCAAAAGAGCTCGGCTCAGACACTATCGTCAGCCTGATGAGCCAGTACGAGCCTAGATATGACGCATATAGATATCCAGAAATCAATAGAAAAATAACCGCACTAGAATATAAGCGTGTCGTATCGCATGCAATAGAACTAAACCTACACAAAGCATACACCCAAGATCTCTCTAGTGCTGATTCAAAATATACACCAAAATTCTGATTTAATACTAATATTTAGCGATTCTTCGTGCGTGTCTTCCGCCTTCAAATTCGCTAGTTAAAAATACCTTTACTATCTTTAGTGCAGAGCGGAAGCTAGATATCCTGCTACCGATAGTCACTACATTGGCATTTTCATCTTTTCTAGCTAGGAAAGCGGTGGTGTAGTCATATGCACATACAGCGCGAATACCCTTGTGCCTATTCGCTACCATATTTGCACCTATGCCACTACCACAGATGAATACGCCCCAGTTTCCCTCGTCCTTCAATACTTCCTTACATGCGGGCGCAATGTAGTCAGGATAGTCGTCATCAGGGTCGTACTCGCTCGGTCCCAAATATTTATACTCTATTTTTTTCTTTTCAAAAAACTGAATGAATCGCTGAGCGTAAGCGAATCCTGCGTGGTCGCACGAAAGTACTATCATAATATTCTCCTCTTATTATTTTACACGAAAAATCAAAAAAAATCTAGCAATAATTCATATTATTCTTTTCAAATTTTTAATTTTAACTACTAGACTATCGCTATAAAAGCAAGGTAAAATAATATGATAAATATCTCAATATCATAAAAAATCAAAAAACTATATACAAAACTACGATTTTATGCTATAATATCTATATGAAATTATTAAATCAGAAGAAATGTCCTAGATGTGCTATGCGGGTGGATAGAGAAGTGATGGTGTGCCCAAGATGTAGGCTAAATTATACGAAGTTTGAAAGCGCTACCAATCTAGAGGCGAAGTCTGCTATCGCACAGCGAGACGATGAGCGAGTCTTATTGCGTAAGGGTTGCCCCGCAGATGTCGCTAGGTGGAAGCTTTTATTGCTGACTATTTTTCTAGGCTATATGGGAGCACATTATTATTATGTCGGTAGATATAAAAGGGGAATATTTTATACAGTATTTTTTCTGATAGGACTAGCTAATGCTATGCTAAACTTTATCCCGGGAGTCAGTCCGCGTGGGGAGCTGTGGGAAGTATTCACTTTTCTCGTGCTGATATGGGGAATAGTGATTTTGCTTTGGCTAGTGGATATTTTGAAGGTGGCTATCAATAGGTTTAAGATACCTGTCAGCTTACCTAGATAGGAGATATATGGAGACAGTAGTAGTAGGGCTCAGTGGTGGAGTAGATTCGTCGGTGGCGGCGTATCTATTAAAAAAGCAGGGATACAATGTCATCGGTCTATTTATGCTAAATTGGGAAGAGCAGGATGATGCGGATCACTGCACTGCGGAGCAAGATTTTGAGGATGTGAAGCGCGTGGCAAATAAGATCGGTATTCCGTATTATACCGTAAATTTTGCACGCGAATATCGCGAGCGCGTGTTTAAGTATTTCCTTGACGAATATGAAAAAGGCTATACGCCGAATCCAGATGTCTTGTGCAATCGAGAGATCAAGTTTGGTCCATTTCTAGACTATGCTCTGTCGATAGGCGCAGATTATATAGCGACGGGTCACTATTGCAAGCGGGTGGATCGTGACGGTAAAGTCTATCTATATAAATCTCATGACAAATCTAAGGATCAGACATACTTTCTAAATCAACTCAGTCAGGATCAATTAAAATATGTCCTTTTCCCGCTAGCAGACATTGATAAGGCGGAAGTCAGAAAAATAGCAAAAGAGCTGGGTCTAGTCACCGCGGAGAAAAAGGATAGTACGGGTATATGCTTCATAGGGGAGCGAAATTTCAGACAGTTTTTGAAAAACTATTTGCCAGCGAAAAAGGGTAAGATTTGTGATCTGGACGGCAAGGTGCTTGGCGAGCACGACGGAGTCATGTATTATACGATCGGCCAGCGACGCGGACTAAACCTAGGCGGGAAAAATGGCTACAAGGACGACCGCTGGTTCGTGGTGAAAAAAGATGTCAAGACAAACACTCTATATGTGAACTGTGGCGAATGTGAAGAGATGTACTCCTCGGGCTGTATTGTGCGCGAGTTTAATTGGATCACGGACGAGATGTCGGGAGAGTTTAGCGCAAAAGCAAAACTAAGATATCGTCAGCCAGATCAAGATGTGAGCGTGAGCGTCATCGACTCACACACTATACGCCTTGATTTTGCCACCCGACAGCGTGCGGTCACGATTGGACAATTCGCCGTGCTGTACGATGAAGACGGTATGTGCTATGGTGGCGGGCGAATAGACGAATTGGTTAGATAGGCTTGAAAATTTTAAAAGATGTGTTATTATATTTATAATAGGCTAGACTAAAGAAAAGGAGTGAGTATGGGTAGTGCGTATCACAGCAGTGGAGAGCGAGACGAAGAGACAGGCGAATATCGTAAGCCTGACAAATGGGACAAAAATAGCTCAGAGTTATGGAAGATGATGTTATCTGTGCCAGAAGCTGAGCCTGAAATCGTGAAAACGAAGCAGGATCTTCCTAAAGAGTTTGACGAGGATTACTATATAGAGAAGAGAGATAGATATTCGCGCGAGTCGTATATTCGTGATTCTGTGGACTACTGGTGTTGGGAGAGATATCGCACATACGCGAATGCTGTATTTAATTTTTATCGAGCGGTGGCGAGTCAATTTTATGCTACATATGCGCCCGACATGGAGCTACCAGGCATACTGGATACGAAATCGCAAAATGATAATATAGATGAATTGGCTGTCTTATTAGATGACCAAGAGCGTAAATTGATGAGTCAATTCACAAAAAGCAATAGGACAGTGCGAGCGAAGATAAATAAACATACTACTCTAGCGCGTCTCGAATCATACGCGACTAAAGCTTGGCTCATGTATCATGTGTGCAAAGGAGATATCGCTATACCTGTGCGAAATGCGATCGGCTTCACTCGCTTTTATGCTCAAGCAGATAGAAGTGATGATATCGATATGATTAGGATATATCGTGGCTGTCAGCTTTTGCAACGAAATTTTAGACTGTATATCAAACCAAAGTTTTTATTCAAGCAAGATCATTTTCTATATACAGATGTAGATGCCCGCATTCCTTTTAATGAAATATTAGAAAGTATCAATGTGATCAATATTCAAAAGAATGATGAAATACAGACCGAGATATCACCTGACATAGAGAGGCTGAAAGAAAAGAATATGAAGTATCGCTTTTTGATAGACTTTTATCGAGCGTTTGATGATATGCAACATACACTCTATGAGATAGACTATATCACTCACAAATATAGAGAATCTCCTAGTGAGGATATATCGCTGTATTCACTGTCGTCATATGGCGTAGGAGTGGATGTGTTTGACCGTGGGCTAAAGTATTATAAATGGTGCAAAAGAGAATCTAGCAAATATGATGATATTGATGACATATTTGCGAATGATATAAAGAAGATGATAGATAGATTTTATTCGTCTCTAACCGACGCGAAAGATATATATAATCATACTCACCAAATGAATGTGAATATTTATTAATTAGCATATATAGATAGATGATATTATAAAAGATTATGTCTAAATCATATAGACACGATAGTGAGTGTTATTTAGTCGAGATGAATTTAAGCTGATGACGCGTCTTGCAGTGATATTTAAATAAATATAAATTTTATAAAGAGTATTCAGTATATAATTTTATTAATAGTGTAATAGCCATAAAAATGGACTTACACTATTTTTTGTAAAAGTATAAATATTTTTATAAATATATTTAGGAAAATATGTATAAATATAGATAAAATGCTATATAAAGCGAGAATTTTTCATTTTATATTATTTTTAGTTTTTATTTTAATATTATTTTAAATTAAAATCGATATATTGACCAGCAGTAAATCATTTATATGATAAATATAAAAAAATCATCACAAAAAATTTTATACAAATGTGAAAAATTATCTAAAAATATTTGACTTATATTTTACTATTAGGTACAATCATCATATAGCGTTTGATGTCGATTAGAATGCTATATGAGTACATAACTCGCAAATAAATTTGCAAATTTGTTTGTTTTACAAACATTTGGACGCGAGTCCAGCTCTGATTTCAAGAGATGATTGCTGATAGTATCACCGTACGAGATACGATATCAGCGCATTTAGGTGAAATCAATTTTGTCCCATACGGGACTAGGTTAGTCGAGAAACCTAAAAATAATTAAAAGGGGAAATTATGACAAAATTAAAATCAAAAAAGATGTCTAAGCAGACAGTTGCCATTATTATAATGGCGGTGATCATGGTAGCTATGCTCGCCTTCGGTGGCACTTTCGCTTACTTCACTGCTACTGCTACTGAGAAGACAAGTGGGGAAATTACTACTGGTTATGTTAGACTGGAGTCTGACGCGACATTCGTAGCATCTACTACTCATGTAATACCTGGTACTACTATTATAGATGGACCAGTCACTGTTACTCCTAGTCAGGACGGTACAGGATCTTATATCGCTCTTAGATTCATCGTCGAGATTAAGAAGCAGGGTGAAGATGCCTTTACGGTAGCTACAGATGATAATGCCTTCAACTTTGATGAAGTGGTAGCTAAAGGATGGTTCCGTGATACTACGAACAATATGTTCATACGCGGTTCAGCAGCAAATACTTACACTGAAGTGAGTGCTGCAGATCCTATCCAATTCACTACAGGCGACTTAATCTTCGATGTCGATGACAACTGGATCGAAGATGCCGGGCAGAGTGAATTGAACTACATGAACGCTACTATTAAAGTAACCATTAGAGCAGCTTCTATTCAGTCATCTGACGGTAAGGGTGGAAAGGTTCCAGGCGAAACTGTTACTACTGAATTAAAAGCTTTACTTGATAAGGGTACATATCCTGATGTTATAGCTTAGTCATGATTAAAAGAAAACTCATCAGAAATGATGAGTTTTTTTGTCTGTTTGAGTCTTTTTAAGTAGAGCGTAAGGTTAGATTTACCTAATGAGATAAATTTATAAATACAGTTTTTTATTTAAAGTTTATCTTAATTGACTTTAGCATAATTTTATACTGACAAAACAATAATGAGCCCTATACAATCGTCCATTTATTTATACTTCTATGATCTTTAGATCGTGAGCATCTTGATATACGATATAGTATCCGTCACTTAGCGGATCTTCGCTGTCTAGCGGTAACCATTGGTAATATTTGCCTAGTTCTTCTGGAGCGGGAGTATTGTAGTTTGAGCGCAATGCATAGCAGATATATTTTATCTCCGAATCCTCGTATATTGCACCGATCGAATATTGATCTCTGCTGTCATTGAATTTCACGAATCTCGCATTGTTCAAAAGGTGGTTTAGCTCATCGTCAGCGGGGTAATTTGCAAAGATATAATCAAACTGTGGTATAATAGATTCTAGCAAAGAAGGCTCCTCTTTTGGCTCTATATTATCCTTAGGTGTGATAGATTGATCTTTGTCTTTCGATGTATTTTCGTCTGAGTTGATCTTTTCGATAGTTTCTAATTGAATATTTTGATTTTGATAAAAATATTTTTTGTATTCACATTTAGTACATTTATCACAGTCTTCCTCGCATAGTGTGTCTTGAGTATCTTCTATCTTTTCTGTGCTAGTATTGGACTCCTTTTCACTAGCGTTGGAGAAGACAGATGTGTCGTCAAAATAATATCCAGCATATGTACCGCCTGCTAGTATTACATTATTATCCTTTTGTGTGTCGATGATGGCAGTATAAAAATCACTATTCATATCAAAGTCGCCTATAAGTGAACTCTCATAGTATCCGGGGCGCTCGATAAGGTTAGCAGTAAATACTTCATCGTTGTGGTAGATGCCGATTTTACAGTGGCGATCTAGCTTGCTCACATTGTATAATCGCAGTTTACATTTCAATATTCTATCATCTTGTGTCAGTGTCAATATTCCGCGCCCACCTTTACTCTTGCTCTCTGGCAGGGCGGATATAATTATAGTTTTACTCTTCATATTTTAATTATATCTTTATAAATTTTATTATATGACTAGAATTTTGTAGAAATTTATTCAATTTTTGAAGAATTTTAGTCCTTTTGATAGAATATGTATCTTAATTTTTCTTGAGTCGTTTCTTAATTTTTTAGACAAACATTTTACAATTAATCTTAGTATATAATTGACTTAAATTTGCTATTATGTTATTATTATTTAGACTAATTAGGCAATAATTATTACGAGGGCAAAATGAAGAACTTTAAAAAGATACTTATTTGTTTAATATTATGTGTGTTTACATTCGGTTTGGTCGCCTGTGGAGATAGTGAAGACAATTATGTTTATCCGACTGCAAGTGAGGCTACTTATTCAAATGGTGGGCTAGCAGTGAATAAAGGCGATTATGTATATTTCGTGAATGGATATCAGTCTGCAGCCAATACAGAGCAAGAGACCGACTATGTGGTGGGCTCACTCATGATAGCGAAGTTAGACGAGAATGGCGATATTATGCTAGATGAGAATGGTCTCATGCGAGATGAACACTATAGGACTATGTATAGTAAGTTGGCAGGGTTTGAGGCTACTGGGCTATATATCTTCGGAGACTATTTGTATTTCACCGCTCAGTGTCAGAACAATGAATCAGGTGACACAGAATGGGCGAGCGATCGTGTGGACTTCAATCGTATCCGCTTGGATGGATCGGGTGATGTGGAGCGTGTCTATCAGAGCGAAGTGACTTATTCTAACCTTGAGTATCAGTATTATAATGATAATAATGGTGTCTACCTTTTGGTGTATGAGTCGGGTAGCAATCTAGATGATTCGTCGATCTCAAATAGACTGTTGCGTGTGGACGCGAATTCTAAAGAGGTCAGCGAAGTCAGTAGAGATGTCTCGAGCATAGTGATGCCAGATATCGCGCAGGACGGATCAGTGCAGTCTGTATATGAAAATACTTTCTATGTAGTGCAAGACAGTGAGACAGATGAATATATTTTGAGAAGATACAATGTCTTAAATAATACTTCTAGCGATTATACTAGATTTGATTACTCTATTACAGCAGAGTTCGTAGGTGATAGATATGTATATATCACTGATGACAATAGCTCTATGATGCGAGCAAATTATCAGCAGAATGGCACATTCATATATGCCGGTCCTACCGATACTTCGAATGGCGAATGCTATCTGTCTGCGGACGGAAATACTATCGTTTATATTGAGGACAATATTATAGAATTTTATATCAATGGCTCTACCGAAGTGTCGCGTGACCATGTCGTCGTAGATGAAGAAGGGGACAGCACTGTTAGCACCATTATAGTGATTGGCTTTGCTAATGGTAGAATGTATTATTATGACGATACCAATGATATGATCAAGTCTGTCAGTGTTTCATCTAGCGATACTTCTGTCACAGTGATTGCTAGTGTGACAGATGTGAATACATCTTACTTTGATCTCGATGATGAATATGTGTATTTTTATAAGACTGTCGGGAGCAATAGCTACCTGCACCGCCTGCGTATAAATAATAATCATGGCGAAGCAGAAGAGATGCTAGGTGTATATATTGAGAGCGACATTCCAGAAGAAGAGGAGACGGAAGAAGAGTAAAAAATATATTGGGTCATGCCCAATATATTTTTTGTGAAAATGATCTTTATTTTTTCTTCTTTTTCTTTTGTAATTCTAATTTCATCTTTTCTAGTCGCTCTTTTTCTATCGACTCTGCCTTTTTTGCAGTGATCCTTCTAGCGATCATGATCTTAGTCTCGTTCGTAGGAGTCAGCTCTTTTAAGTATCTAGTGAGCTTTCCGATCAGGTCCTCAAAGTCCTCGTCTGTCTTTTCTGGGCTATGCTGGTATATAGTCAGGATATTAGCTTCGGTTTTTATATTATTATACATATTCGTATATCGGTCGGTATCGAAGGAATAGGTGATCTTTAGACCAGTGACATTCGCGCTACGATATTCGATACTCGTAGTCTCTATTACATATGCTACTTGCAGTCGTTTCATCAAAAATTCAGGGTCGAAGTTCAATGAAGACATAAACATCGCCTTGAAGCTGTCTATCAAAAATTCCTTATGCTTCATCAACCTGTCATGAGGCTTGATGCTCTTCGTAAAATGTTTATAGTTGGTGCGTACAGTGTATCTAAATGTGGTGCTAGGCTTTTCTGTAGCCATGTTTAGTTCGGTAAAATTTCCGATTTGTGTCTTGTATAGCACTATATTAGATTTCTGTAGGTCATGAGTAGGAGTGTCATAGTAAGTAAATGTTTTCTTAATTTTGTCTTCATAGTTCATATTATATTTGCCGAAAAAACTATTCAGCTCCAACACTTTCTCTTTCGTCTTTTTGCTAAACATCTCAAAACGGCGTTTTTTTCTAATGATATCAATCGAACGCATATTCACCCCTAATATTATTAATAGTTTAGATAATATTCAAAAAAAAATCAACAAAATGTAGAAATATTTTCGATATTTTGATATAATTTTATTATGATGAATTTGAATCCTGTATTTTTAGATAGAATGAAGCAGATTTTAGGAGACGAGTTTCCTGCCTTTTTGTCCGCGATGAACGAGCCTGAGCAAAAATCTATCTATGTCAATGAGAGTAAAATCTCTATAAATAAATTTCGTGAGATAGTAGATTTTCCTATCGAGCAAATTCCGTACGAGCG
Organism: uncultured Clostridia bacterium; assembly: GCA_944377465.1. Classification (GTDB taxonomy): domain Bacteria; phylum Bacillota; class Clostridia; order Christensenellales; family UBA1242; genus Onthoplasma. Next base: position 11,890 of record CALWFA010000005.1, on the reverse strand, counting down.
GGCGGGTTTTTATATAGACCATGAGAAGAAGGGTAGACACCTACTACATCATGCAGGGGCGTTTTATATCCAGGAGCCGAGCGCAATGTTTACTGTAAATTGTTTTAAATTTTCGGGTAACGAGCGAGTGCTAGATATCTGTGCGGCTCCAGGTGGGAAAAGTATCCAGATCGCAAATCGAATACCAAACGGGGTATTAGTCAGCAACGAAGTAGTGCGCTCGCGAGCAGAAGTCCTGTATTCTAATATCGAGCGTATGGGTCTTAAAAATGTAATTATTACGAACTCGACGAGTGAGAATATTGCTGCAGTCTATCCCGATACCTTTGATGTGTGCTTAGTAGATGCGCCATGTAGCGGAGAAGGAATGTTTAGGCGAGGCGATGAAGTAATTCGTGAATGGAATGAGCATCTACCCAAGATGTGTGCAAAGAGGCAACTAGAGATATTAGAGAATGCAGACAAGGCACTCAAGCAGGGTGGACATCTTATATACTCTACATGTACTTATTCGCTAGAAGAAAATGAAGAGGTTATTAAAAATTTTTTATCAAAGCACGATTATGAATTGGTATATATCGATGCTCCATTCAGTCGTGGAATTGGTCTTAGCGAAGCTGTGAGACTATATCCACATAAGGTAAAAGGAGAGGGTCAATTCGTAGCGTTATTAAAAAAATTAGAGACAAATGAAAATAAATCAACTCAAAAGAGAATAAAATTACCAGTGGATGTGAATTTTAAAAATTTTTTGTCAAACTATTTAGATATTAAAGATAACATTTATAGTTATGGACAATATTCGTATATAGTGGCAGATCCAGATCTAATTAGGACGGGTATGAATTATTTGTCTCTAGGTGTGCGAGTAGGAGAAAATAAGGGAAAGTATTTTGAATTGAATCATTATCTTTTTTCAGCTTTTGGCAATCAATTTTATGATAAAATTTTGCTAAAATCTAATGATGAGATAGACGGATATCTACACGGAGATAGTCTCACGATCTCTGGCAAAGACGGATATGGAGCCGTTTTTATAGGCGGATGTGCCGTGGGTGGTTTCAAACTGAGTGCTGGAAAATTTAAAAATTTGTATCCAAAAGGGCTAAGAAATACAAAAATAGGCTAAATTTTGCCTATTTTTATATTATTTTGCAAAAATTTTGAAAAATTTTTAAAAAAGGTATTGAAAATTTCATTATGATGCGATATAATACTAAAAACGAAAAAGGAGAATGAGATATGGACGCATGGATGGCATTAGTTAGCATCATCGCAATCGTGGCTATAGTTTTAGTAGCTGCAGGTATTATTGCATTTCTCGGGCATATGATTATCGGAGCCTTTGATAATGACAAGAAAGTATCAAAGTCAAAATCAAATGAGAATACCTTGGATTACCAGCAGTATAAGCAGTTGAGCAACGGAGAAAGTGCAACGGCTGAAAAAGAATATGACTTTGAAAGTATCAATCTTGCTAAAGCAGAACAGGAGAAAGCTGCAGCAGAAAAGCAATCAGATGTAGACTTTGAGATAGAGGACGACACTGCCGAAGAGCCAGCTAAGATGGAAGAGAAATTGATAGCTCAAGCTAGCAAGCCCGTAGAAGAAGACAAAGAGGAAGATGTGAACTTCGAAGATCTTTTAGACGAGATCTCTAATGATGTAGTAGAAGAAGAGACTACACAGCCTGAGCCAGAGCCAGAACAAAACGACGAACTCTCAAAATATAATATTGACGACATTATGGCTAGAATCAACTCAAATGAGACTACTGAAGAAGTAGAGCCGGAAGAGGAAGAAGAGACTCAGCCTGAAGAAGAGACAGAGTCTGTAGAAGACGAAAAGAATAGAGAGATAGAAGAGCTGAAGGCGCAGCTCGCCGAAGTGAATAAGAAACTCGAAGAAGCTAGAGCTGAGAAGCCTGAGACCACGATCGATATGACGGAAGAGGCATGTGTAGAGCGAATTAATACATTAGAAGAGCGCCTAAAGAAAGCAAAGGCTGAATATAAGGCAAACATGAAAGAATATCGCCCTATCAAAAAGGTAATGCGAGATCTAGAGAAGTATCAGACTAAGTTGCGCAGAAAGGATATCCAAGTAGCAAATAAAAAGATTGCACTTTATGGCGTAAATAATTATGTAGATATAGACAAAGAAGATGCTGTCAAGATATCTAACGAGCTTGAATTGATCGAAGGACTTCGCCTAAGTGTTCGCCATTGTGAAGAAATCATCGAGATGAATAAGGATAGGTTCCCAATCTTAGAGCGCACAAATAAGATCTTAGAAGATCAGATCGCTCAGCTCGAGGAAGATATCGCTAATACAAAGCAGACTCTTCAAGAGATACGCGACAAAAAAGATAGCGATGAAGGAAAAGAAAATTAATAAAAATGCCTAACAATAGGCATTTTTTTTGTTTTCAAAACAAAATTTCTATTTTTTGTATATAATAGTTTACTATTTTTTATTAATTGGCTTATAATAGACTTATGCATATTAAAGAATATTTAGAGAAGAGAAGGAAAAAGAAATTCAAGAAGAAATACAGAGTGGGATTGTGTCTAAGTGGTGGTGGTACTCGCGGTTTTGCTCATCTCGGCGCTTTTAAGGCTTTTGAAGAGGCTGGTATCGAGTTTGATATGGTGGCAGGTACGAGTGCGGGCAGTTTATTTGGAGCGTTATATGCCACAAAAATGAAATATGCAGATATGCTCACTCTTGCAAGTGGAGTAAAAAATAGCGATTTTAGAAATGCAAAATTAAAATTTTTACCTTCAAAAATGGATAATCTCAATCAATTAATTAAAAGTATTTTTCCTGTACGACGGATCGAAGAGCTAAAAATACCATTTTTCGCTGTAAGTGTAGATCTAAAGACGGGAGAGGAGATCCATTTTAAAGAAGGGGAATTAGCACCCATATTATCCGGTAGCTGTGCAATACCAGGCGTGTATTATCCAGTGAAATATAAAAATATGACACTGATAGACGGTGGGGTAAAAAATAATATTCCCGCAGATGTATTGCGAGATAATGGCTGTGATTTCATAGTGACGATCGATTGCAACTGCACTCGAGGCAGGGGCACAAAGAGTGAGAATTTCTTCACTCAATTTATGGCAAGTGTAGGTATAATGAATGTGAATAATTCTAATAAAGGCAAGGCATTGAGTGACATTGTGATATGTCCAAATATGGAAAAGTTTGCTTCTATGAAAGTAAAAGACCGTATAGAAATGATCAATGAAGGGTACAGAGCGACCAAGGAAATGATGCCATATATAGAAAATCTCTTTTCAGGTAGATTTAAAAAAAGAAAATGAATGAAAGACAAAAGAAAAAACGAATAATTATATTAGTTATAGTAGGTATTTTAGCTGTAATCAGTCTTTTCTTCGCTGATTTTATCGACAATTCTATAGAAAGTCTATTGCGTGAGCAGTTTAATATAGTGAGCAGGGATGGAAATCTGATGGTGCATTTCATCAATGTCGGTCAAGGTGATGCTGTTGCTATCAATCTACCGAATGATGAGGTGATGCTAATTGATACAGGACCGAGAGAAAGTTCGGTCACGCTTACGAATTACTTATACGAAAATGTACTAAACGATAGCAGGGATAGGACGATTGATTATATGATCTTGACACATGCGGATGCCGATCACATAGGTGGTGCGTTGCGTGTGCTTGAGAATTTCGATGTAAAACATATCTATATGCCGATCGTTGAATCGGATACTGATACATATCTAGAGCTCAAGTCTTTTGTAGAAAGCAATGATTATTTTATTATAGATAATATAGAAGCTATTGACGACGATGAAGACTTTTCTATCAATGTATTTGGTCCGTTCGATACCACAGATGAAAATGATTCTTGTCCAATTATAAAATTAGGATATCTGGGTAGAAGATTTTTATTTATGGCTGATATATCTACAGAGATCGAAGAAAAATTATTAGATGCAGATTATGATATAGAGAGTGATGTCATAAAAATTGCGCATCATGGCGGGAACACCTCTTCATCTTTAGACTTTTTACTCGCGGTATCTGCTGACTATTCTGTCATAAGCTGTGGTGAAAATAATTTTGGTCATCCGACAGCCGAAGTGATAGAAAATATTAATCAATCACAATCAAAATTAATTAGGACGGATATCGACGGAAATATCTTATTTGAAGTAGGAGCACCTTATGAGATAAATCTTCTGACGACTAGTTATACCATTAACGGTAGTGCGTTTAGGTATTATTATGTGGTAATTATTATTGAGATCGCCATTATGTTTAACCTATTTATATTATTAATAAAAAAAGATGCGAATAAGAAAACGCGATAGAAAAAACTTGTTTAAATACCTAAATTTTGTTAATATATTTGTATGCGGAGGGAGAGATGAACATAGTCATTGTTGGGCTCGACTACAATATGGTGAGATCGATCGCTAATGAACTGGCAAAAGTTATGCAATATAAATTTATTGATTTGACTAAACTGTTTGATAGAGAGTTGATAGAAAATATCAATTATCCTATAGGACTTTCAGATGATGAATTGACAGAAAAAGAGCGCGAATTGATCTATTTAGCTTCTAAAAAAGATAATGTCGTAATAAGTATTCCAGACAATATGTATTTATCAAACGCAGGATATAAATTTTTTAAAAATTCTATTTCAATAGCGATAAAACTAAGAAAAGTAGATGATATTCGTGAAAAAATTCAAAATTTTCTTTCAGATCGTGTTAAATTTGTGCTCGATGAAGAAAATTGCGAAATAGACAAAATATTAGATTTAATCAAGGAGAGAGTATGATAGATAAAAAAATTTGCGATGAATTAAAGATATTGGCGCTTGAGATGATCAATAATGCTGGCAGTGGTCATTCAGGCTCTGTTTTATCATCAGCAGAGATCCTTTACACACTCTATACTAGGCATCTATTGAGTGATGAGCGCCGTCTAGTAAATAGAGATCGTTTTGTCCTTAGCAATGGTCATGCTTGTGCTATTTTATATTCAATTTTGTGTGGACTCGAATATTTTGATCTGAAAGAATTGAAGCATTTTAGGCAGTATGGTGGGCTACTGTCCGGACATCCTGAGATAGACATTCCAGGGATTGATGCATCTACTGGACCGCTAGGACAGGGTGTCGCGAATGCTGTCGGTATGGCAATAGCAGAGACTGTCATGGACGCGAGGTTCCACTCGTCTCATTACACATACTGCATGGTGGGAGACGGTTGTCTAGAAGAAGGAGTCGGGCTAGAAGCATTGTCTATTGCTGGGCTGTATGGGCTGAATAAATTAGTTTTGCTTTATGATAAAAATGATGTGACTCTAGACGGCAGACTGGAGAAGTCTAATATAGATGATATGGTGATGAAATTTAGATCAATGAATTTCAATGTGATCGAATGTGATGGACATGATATTGAAAAAATTGATCGCTCTATCAGCGAGGCAAAGAAATCAAATGACAAGCCGACGGTGATCATCTTCCATACTATCATAGGTAAAGATAGCTCACTTGCAGGCAGTAATCTGAGCCATGGTAAAGTATTTGATACACAAGAAATAGACGCGATAAAGGCTAAGCTGGATGTATGTAAGCCATATTTATCTCTATCGGACGAGACGAATGCAAAGCTCTTAAAATACAAGGAGAATATAGTCAAAAATTTAAACATTAGAGTACAAAATTTTGAAAATTATATAAAAAATGATGCAAAATTGAGAAATTTATATCAAAAATTCATAAAAAATAATTTTTTATATAAAGTAAAAGAATATGAAAAAACTATGTCCACTAGACAGGCGAATGGTATCGTGCTAAATGACATCGCTCGCTCGGTCGAAAATCTTTTGGTGCTATCTGCAGATCTCTCTTCAAGTACAAAGGTTAGGATCGAAAATGGGGGAGATTATTCTAAAGAAAATAGATTGGGCAAAAATATTGCTGTAGGTATACGCGAGCATGCTATGGGTGCGATCGCTAATGGTATTGCACTACATGGTGGATTTAATGTCATATGTTCTACCTTCCTTACTTTCTCAAACTATATGCTCCCAGCGATTCGAATGGCTAGTATTATGAAATTGAATGTGTTATTTGCATTCACTCATTCATCTATCTACGATACGCCTGACGGGATCACTCATTTGCCAGTAGAACAGCTGGATCAGCTAAGGCTCATCCCCGACATGATAGTCACGCGACCATTCAATGCAGACGAGTGCGAGCAGACATATAGGTGGTATTTTGAGCTCAAGCGTCCTATATGTATGTGTCTGTCACGCGGGAATATACAATATTATCCGTCGAATGAAGATATGAGCAAAGGTGCATATTTATTGACTCATGATCGAGCAGAGATCAATATTATGGCTAGTGGCAGTGAAATATCACTCGCAATGGAGGTTAAGGATAGATTAGGAAAGGAGATCCCGACTAATGTGATCAGTATGCTTAGCATTGAGATGTTTGAGCATGCCAGTGCTCAGTACAAGAAAAAAATACAGTCAAAGCCATTGTTTGTGATAGAGAGTAGCACCTGTGTAAAATATCTAAAATATACTGACGAGAAAAATATATTTTCGGTGCATGAATTCGGGACGACAGGCGATGAGGCGAGTCTCAAGAAAAAATATGGCTATACTTCGGATGCAATCGCTAGTAAGATAAAAAGGATAGTGTTAGGTTCGAAATCAATCTAGCATGAGATTTATTCTAAAATTTACCAAAAAGTACGAGAATGAAATCAATTTAAGGCTAATTTTGATTGGATTTTAAAAAATTTAAAAAAATCTATGAATAATCAGAAATTTTCTACACATTATACTAATGTAAGGTTTATCCTTACACATAAGAGAGATAGTTCTATGCTCTAAAAAAGTTGTAATATTTGTTTTTATAATCTATGAAATAATATTATTTATAAAAACTTAGATGATTTGCGATTTCGAGTGTAAACAACATCTCTCTTTTTTTATTACAAAAGTAATAAAATATGTGCGTAATGTAGCCGTGGCGATAACTATATTGATTATTATTGATAGATTATTTATACCATGTGCTATGTGGTTTATAAAAGATACAAAGACAACTATAGAAAGTAGCTCAATAAATGATCAAACAAACAATGTTTTAAGAATGATTTGAAAAATAGGCAAATTTTTAGATTGGAGTTGTATTAGATTATAAATGAATACAAAATAATATTATATGTAATGATGAGTATCGATGATTCGATAGTAAATACTAAAAAATCTTTACTGGCGTTAAAGTGAATCTACAGTGACAATACTAATTTTACACAAAAAAAGATGGCAAATGCCATCTTTTCATATTCATTAACGCTTACTGAATTGTGGAGCTCTACGCGCTTTTTTGAGACCGTATTTCTTACGCTCTTTCTTTCTAGCGTCTCTAGTCACCAGACCAGCTTTCTTAAGTTCAGCACGAAGCTCAGGACGAAACTCGATCAGCGCACGAGTAATGCCGTGGCGCAATGCTCCAGCCTGTCCAGATTTTCCACCACCGTAGATGTTTGCTACGATATCTACGCTCTTGTCCGTCTCAGTGAGCACGAGTGGCTGTCTTACGATAGCTACTAGAGTAGCTAGATCAAAGTATTCATCTAATTTCTGACCGTTTACTGTGATAATACCAGTACCTACGCTTACTCTTACTCGCGCTACAGATGTCTTTCTCTTACCAGTACCTTGGAATTCTTGCATCTTAGACTTATTAGTTTTAGTAGCTTTCTTAGCAGGAGCCTTCTTTGCCTTAGTCTCAGTAGTAGCCTCTGCTTTTACAGTTTTAGCTTTAGCGACCTTCTCTACCTTTTCTTCCGCTACTTTCTTTGTAGTCTTCTTTTCTTTTACTTCTTCTGCCATTAGATTTTACCTCCGTTCCATACTTCTGGTTTCTGAGCTTGATTGTCATGCTCTGCGCCTTTGTAGATATGCACATGCTTAGCCGTGGTCCTACCTAGACTGTTCTTTGGAAGCATACCCTTGATAGCACGAAGCAAAGCGACATCACTGTGCTCTTTCATCATAGTCTTGTACTGAGTAAGGTGAAGACCAGACTGATATCCTGAGTAACGCTTGAAATATTTCTGCTCTTCTTTCTTGCCTGTCAAGACGATCTTGTCACTATTCAATATAATTACATTGTCACCACAGTCTACATTTGGTGTGAAGGTAGGCTTGTGCTTACCACGAAGTAGGGTAGCAGCCTCGCTAGCGACACGACCGAGAGCCTTGCCTTCAGCATCGATGATGTACCATTTCTTTTCAACTGTGGCAGGTTTTGCCATAATTGTTTTCATTTCATTCTCCTTAATTTATAATTGCCATATTTCGCGTTCTGGCAATGGATAAGCTCTATTCGCCGTGTGGGTAGCGAACATCACTTATTTAGCAATACTTGTCTAGTATATTAAAATTTAATACATTTGTCAATAGAATTTCATAAATAATTATGCAAATTTCGTGCAAAAATCTTAATAGATAGATCGAAATATTCTAGTCGACTATCGCCTGCGTCTCATTCATACACCACATTCAATAGATATAAGTATTCAGGCTTGGCGGTGTGGGCGGATCTATAGTCTCTGAATAGATGCGACTTTAGCTCTTTTAGGTCTAGCTTTCCTTCGCCGACCTTAAGCATAGTGCCTACAATGTTTCGCACCATTTTATATAGGAAGCCGTTGCCCGTGATCTCAAAATATAGATACAGCCCGACTCTATATAATTTTACCTTATAGATTGTGCGGATAGTGGATTCGTTTTCAGCGTTCGCTGCCCGAAAGCCGATGAAATCGTGAGTGCCTTTTAGTAGGTGGATGAATCGTTTCATCTTCCTAATATCTATGTCTGGCGACACGCGTAAGGCGTCCGAATACAGAGGTAGGTCTATATTAGATAAATACATTTTATATAGATAAGTCTTTTTCTTGGCTGAAAATCGGGCATGAATGTCCGACTTCACAATGCTCAATATGCGTATATCATCAGGGAGCAAGCCGTTCATTGAATGCAAGACTTTCCTAGTGTCGAGCGATTGCTCAGTCTCAAAATGCACTGGCTGGAAATATGCAGAGACTTTCGCATCCGTTCGTCCGCTCGCCGTACAGGTAATAGCTTCTCTCAATATCGTCTCAAGGGCGGATTCTACTCGGCTCTCAATAGAATCGGCGTTTTTTTGTCTCTGCCAGCCTGAATATGCCCGCCCATCATATGTAATAATCATTAAATATCTCATATATGTATTATAGATTATATCAAAAATTTTTTCAAACATTTGCAATAATTTTAATCTTGTTTTATACTAAATCTTAAGGGGGATAGATGAAGAAAGTGACAATAGACGGCAATTATGCTGCCGCGAATATAGCATACATGTTCAACGATGTGGCATGTATATATCCGATCACACCTAGTAGCCCTATGGCTGAGAATTGTGATCAGTTTGCCTTCGATGGCAAGAAAAATATTTTTGGCAATAAACTATTCATCACGCAGATGCAGAGTGAAGCAGGGGTGGCGGGAGCGGTCCATGGCAGTCTACTCGCTGGGGCGAAGACCACGACCTTCACCTCGAGTCAGGGACTCATGCTGATGTTACCTAATATGTACAAGATCGCGGGTGAGAGTCTGCCTACGGTCTTTTATGTGGCAGCGCGCACTGTGGCGACTCAGGCACTTAGCATATTCTGCGATTATAGCGATATCTATGCCTGCATGAAGACGGGCTTTAATATCATAAACTGCTCTAGTGTGCAGGAAGTAAACGATATCGCCATAGCGAGTGAGATAGCCAGCCAGCGCTCTAGGACGCCATTCATATGCTTTTTCGATGGGTTTAGGACGAGTCACGAATTAAACACTGTATATATCAGCGAATTAGAAGATGTGATGAAGGTGGTGGATCTAAAAGATATCGCTAATTTCAAGCAAGATGCTCTAAACAATCATAATCCAGTAGCACATGGCACGAATCAGAATCCAGATGTGTATATGCAGAGCCGAGTGCGAGCTATAGAAAGATATCAAGATGTGATAGAAGATGTGAAATACGCGCTAGCAAAGCAAGCCGAGATCACGAATAGGCATTATGACACTGTAGAATACTATGGAGATCCTAATGCGCGTGATGTGGTAGTGGCGATAGGTAGCGCATGTGATGTGCTCATGCTCGCAAAACAGCAATACAAGAAAAAGATCGGCATCATAAAAGTGAGATTATTAAAGCCGTTTGATGAAGAAAATTTCATAAATAAGCTACCTAAAAATGTGCGAAATATCACTATCCTTGAGCGAAATCTCGATGTCAATAGTGTAGACACCTTGACCTCATTCGTGCTATCCGCATTACATAAGCATAATATCAAGGCGCAGACATATTCGGGATGCTATGGTCTAGGCGGGAAAGAATTTACACCAGACATGGCAATGTCAGTATTCGATAATATGACGGGCAGGAAAAAGGAATTTTTCACGCTCGGCGTGTACGACAATGTCACTCAGACCAATCTAGAAGTAAAGGATCGGTTTGTAGACAATATATCCGATTTTAGTATGCGAGTATACGGGCTGGGCAGTGACGGCAGTGTCAGCTCGGTCAAGAATATTATCAAGATCCTAGGCGAAGAGACTACGAGCTTTATGCAGGGGTATTTCGACTATGACTCAAAGAAGTCGGGCAGTCTCACCGTGTCGCATATGCGTTCTGCCTTTTTGCCTATCAACGCGCCGTTCAATCCGCGAGCAGTCGATCTAGTGATGTGCAATAATATTGGCTTTATCGAGAAATATGATATCACCGAGTGCCTAAAGCCAAACTCCATATTCCTAATCAATTCACCTTATGACTTTGACACGCTTGACAAAAAGATGCCATACAAGATGAAAAAAGATATTAGAGAGAAAAACATAAAGCTATATTCAATCGATGCCATAAAGATCGCTCACGAAAATGGACTTGGAGCAAAGATCAATACTATCATGATGACGGCGATGTTCTATGTGACGAAACTTCTGCCAGAAGATGTGGCGATGAACAATATCCGCTCATCTATCGTGAAATCGTATTCTCGAAAAGGTGAGAAGATAGTGCAGGCAAATCTCTCTGCTATAGAAAACATCGCAGATAAGATCACGCTGATAGATTCTAGCATGTTTAATCTAAAAGAGACCTTGGTCTGCAAGGTGCATCAGAGCGATTATTACGAAGAGATCATCGTGCCTACTAGCAATCAAGAGGGAGATACGATCCCTGTAGGCAAGTTTACAGAAAACGGCTCAATGCCTACAGATACGACCAAGTTTGAGAAGCGGGCTCTCGCTACTGAGCTACCGAATTGGATCAGTGAGAAATGTATCCAGTGTGGTCGATGTACGCTCATGTGTCCGCACGCCGCCATTCGTCCAGTCATATTTGAAGACGGTAAGAAAGTGCCTAAGACATTTACTAGCAGAAAAGCGTTCATCACAGAAGGTAACTATCGCATGCAGGTCAATACACTTGATTGCACAGGCTGTGGCGTGTGTAGCGAAGTCTGCCCAGTGAAAGCTCTCATCATGACCGAGAGTGAGAAGATACGCGATAGAGAGATTGCCAATGAGGAGTTTATGCTCACACTGCCTACTATCACACCATTTACGCCTAACACGGTCAAGGGAGTGCAGTTTAAGCGCCCATATTTCGAGTTTAGTGGCGCGTGTGCGGGCTGTGGAGAGACTCCGTATATCAAGCTCGCGACACAGCTCTTCGGTGATAGAATGCTGATAGCGAATGCGACAGGTTGCTCGTCTATATATGGTGGCACATATCCTACCTGCCCGTATAGTAAGGATAAGGA
>CALWFA010000004.1 GCA_944377465.1 uncultured Clostridia bacterium | reverse complement strand
GTGATAAATATTGGCTTATTACATTCTCGCATTTTTTTATATCTACCGATTAATACTCCCACCCCCGTACTGTCCATAAAGGTCAATTCAGACAAGTCTAGAACGATTTGTACGAAGCCCTTTTGTGTGTCTAAAATTGTGTCTAGCTGTTTTCTGACTGTCTGGGCAGTGTATTCATCTAGTTCGCCAGAAAGTAAGATATATAGCGTTCTATTTACTATTCGTGATTTTATATTCATATTTCACCCCTCGTGAAAATTCTAACAAATTGATAACTGAAAAAAATAATAACTCTTGTTGAATAAGGTTATTTTTTTGTTGAAGATTGGTGAATGAAAAAAGAGACCTAATAATTAGGTCCCTATCAAAATTTAATAATCTTAAAATAAATACATAACGAGAAGTATTGCTCCGACGAATAGGACTGCAATTAAGAGAATAGTGAAGAACACTCTCCATTTATCTTTTGGTATCTTGCCTACTTTGCCGGTCTGACCATTCATTAGTACATTGTATTTTTTGCCTTTTACCTCTGAGTTTACAAAATATACAGGTAATAGACAATAGTTATATCTTTTATCTGGATAATCAGTGTGTAGAGACAAGCGTTCGATCTTAGTGCAACCATGTTTTTCTAATAGGCGTTGCTCAATGTCCCTATTTATTATCTTTTCAGCCATCTTTACACAATCATTAAACATTCTATCTTGATACTCTAGCATATATCCATGCATGAAATCTTGCTTAAACTCTACAGCCGAACCATATTGAAACGGCATAATACTACCCAAATCAGATTGATCTAAATGAGAATTTGCTTCGATAGTAATATTTTTATATGCTTTGTCAAAAAAACCACTCACATTCTTATAAAAGGTTTCAGTATGAGAATTCCCATCTCGGTCTTTTACTGTCCTTGTGTAGCTAAACACTCCGCGGTAACTGCTAGATGTCTCTATATCGAAAACGAATGCATTCACATAAATGCCATTTATAGCATTTTCATTAATGTTTTTAAATATTTTCTTATTTGCATAGAATCTTTTGCGTACGGTGGATTTGAATTTTGACAGAGCTTCAGTTTTGCTAAAATTAAACGGAATAAGAGAATCTATATATAGCATATTCTTCGCTTTACCCTTCACTATCGAACTATTACCACAATACGGGCAAGTCGTCTGCATTTGATATTTTGAGAGCAAAACATTTGCACCACATGATTTACATTTGATACTACTCATCGAATTCGCTAATGCATCGTCTTCTGCAGATATTTGATGTTCATCGAAAGTCTTTTTACTAAATTGATAATTATACTCTAAAGGAAATAGAGAGCCACAGCTCTCACATACATTCGCCTTGTCCTTTGGGCTAAAATATAATTTGCCACCACAATTTTCACAATTATTTAACATATTTTTATAATAGCAAATTTTGAGACAAAATACAATAAATTTTCGCTATTTTTCAATAATGATATTAGTTTTTGATTATGAATAATAAAAAATCACGATAATCGTGATTTTAATATTCGCAATTATTAGGTGTGCGAGGGAATAAAATGACATCTCGAATATTAGTAATACCTGTAATATACATTAATATTCGCTCAAATCCTAGTCCAAAGCCACTATGCTGGACTGAACCGAATTTTCTGAGGTTTAGATACCACCAATAATCCTCTTCTTTTAGATTTTTCTCTTTCATAATCGCCGTCAATTTATTGTAATCGGTCTCTCTCTCACTGCCACCAGTCACCTCTCCTATACCAGGGAATAATAGGTCGCAACCTCGCACTGTCTTATTGTCATCATTTATCTTCATATAAAAAGCTTTGATATCTTTCGGATAGTCAGTCACGAAGACTGGCTTTTTAAATATCGTCTCACTTAGATATCTCTCGTGCTCAGTCTGTATGTCACAGCCCCATTCTACAGGGTATGCGAAATTCTTGTTATTTTTCTTTAGTATCTCAATAGCTTCTGTATAAGTGATGTGAGCAAAGTCGCTATTTATGACATTATGCAGTCTATCGAATAGTCCATTGTCGACAAATTTATTGAAAAACTCCATTTCATCAGGGCATTTTTTTAGTATACCAGATATAATATATTTCATCATATCTTCTTCTAGTTCCATTAATCCATCTAAATCCATGAAAGACACTTCGGGCTCCAAGTGCCAAAATTCATTTAGATGACGATTTGTATTACTATTTTCAGCTCTGAAAGTAGGTCCGAAAGTATAGATTTTACCAAATGCCGCCGCACATGCCTCACCTTCTAGCTGACCTGTAGGAGTCAAATATGTCTTTTTACCAAAGAGCTCGTCTTTTGGATCAAACTTTTTGCATTCATCGTATATGTCTTGAGTCGTCACTCTAAACAATTCACTACCGCCCTCACAGTCAGATGATGTGATGATCGGTGTGTGTACATAGACAAAGCCATGTTTATTAAAGAATTCATGCAATAAGAAAGACAGCTCACTACGCACTCTAAATATTGCATTGAAAAGATTTGTACGCGGACGAAGATACGCGATCTCACGCAAAAACTCTGGTGAATGACGCTTCTTCTGCAAAGGATATTCACTATCTGTAGCGTTAATCACTGTAATATTTGATGCTTTCATCTCAAAAGGCTGTTTATTTTCTGGGGTGAGTACTATTGTGCCCTTACAAATAATAGCAGATCCAGCGTTTAACTTTTCTACTATATCAAAATTATCTATATCTTCTTTCGTGAAGACCACTTGCAGACCCTTAAACGAAGTACCGTCATTTAGATCAAGGAAACCGAGGCTACCATTGCTACGCGAACTTTTCACCCAGCCTGCAGTGATTATTTCCTTTTGTGCAAATTTATCTTTATCTTTATGCAATAATGCTATATCTACTTTTTTCATATATACCTCTTAAAATTATGGAGTCAAACGGTCTGGACCACGGAATAAGAACATACTATCTTTAATAGTCGGAACATTAAGTAAAAGCATAATCAATCTATCTATGCCTATAGCAAAGCCACCATGTGGTGGTATCCCGTATTTGAAAAACTCAAGATAAAATTTGACATCTTCTCCGAGTCCTTTTTCTTCTGCATTTTTCTTGATCTCTTCATATCTATGCTCTCTCTGGGCTCCAGAAGTGATTTCGATACCTTTCCATATTAGATCATATCCTTGCAGGATACCATTCTGTCTCATATGATAGAAGGCACGCTTTTGTGGTGGGTAGTCTGTGACAAATAAGAATTCGTGATTAAATTTGTCTCTCGCTAGATTTTCGCACAAGCGCTCTGCTTCAGTAGTCAGATCAGTCTTTTCTTCTTCTGGCACAGTGAAGCCATATCTCTGCTCTAGCTCGTCATATATGTCACGCAATTTCATCTGTGGGAATGGTAGAGTCGGTATATTTATATCAATGCCGTATACTTCTTTGATGCGATCACCGTATTTTTCTTTGGTCTTCGTTAGTCCGTAAGTAAGCATCTCTGCCTCTAGCTTCATGACATCTTGGAATGAATCGATATAAGAAAACTCGACATCAAAGCTAGTAAACTCTGTAGCATGCTTTTTCGTGTGGGACTTCTCTGCCCTGAAGCAAGGTGCTACTTCAAATACTCTCTCAAAGCCACTGGCGATAGCCATTTGTTTGTAAAACTGCGGACTTTGTGCTAAATATGCTTTTCTGTCAAAATACTTTACTTCAAATACTTCTGACCCACTCTCACTCGCTGTACCGATTAATTTTGGTGTATGGATTTCGATGAAATCATTATTCAATAGATATTCCCTCATTGCCTGAGTAATGGTGGTCTCTACCTGGAATAAGAGCTGATTTTTCTCCTGACGCAAATCGATCCAGCGATAATCCATACGCTGATCAATAGAGCTATCGTCACTGATGGGCAGTGCTTCTGCTCTAGAGGTGATCTCCACAGTCTCAGGGATGACCTCCATGCCGTTTAATTTCACATATTCATTAGCGACTGCCTGTCCTGTCACTTTCACAGTGCTCTCAAGTGTCGCATGCGAAAATATCTCTGCAATCTCTGGGTGCTCAGATTTCACTACTGTGATTTGAATCTTGCCCGATAGGTCTCTGATGACGACAAATTGCATATTTTTTTTGTCTCTAAGATTTTCAATAAATCCTTGAAATTCTACTTTTCCTGGCACGATATCTTTAATTTTCATTTTATTCTCCAAATTACGAGTGTAATTATATCACAATCAGTGAATTTTGTAAAGAAATTAATATATAATAAAAAAATTCAAATAAAAAATATAGTGCTATTTATATATCCAGTATAGCATCTACATGCTTTAGTAATATTATTTACTAGATCTAGACGATTTTAATTTTGATATGATCGTGCCCAATTAATATCTATATGAAAATGGATCATCGATGAATAAATGTCGAATATGATCAATCTCTTTTAATCACTCTATCCAGCTAGGGATTATCTCATAATTTTTTCCGTTTAGATATTCAAGCTTTGAGCCTTTAGGAAAATGAAACGAGAGATAGTTTGCTGTTAGATACATCTGTTTCTCATCATCTTTACCATACTTATTGTCTCCAACGATAGGATACCCATAATATGCTATATGTGCGCGAATCTGGTGCGTCTTACCTGTAATGAGATTTGCTGTGAGCAGAGTATTTTCTCCAAAATATTGTATGATATCGAATTCTGTGATGATTGGCTCATAACCACTCGTCTTGACCTCGCTGATCCAGACTTTAGATAGATTCGGCATTTTCTTTAGATAAACTGTTCGTTTGATTTTAGCGATATCTACTCTGCCGTGTACGAGCAAGGCATATTTTTTTGTTATTCCCTTGCGCGTCTTAAATGCATCGAGCAATATACTCTCCGCTGTGCCATTCAGTGCAAAAATAACTAATCCTTCTGTGTTTCTATCGATTCTATGTACAGGCTTAATATTAGGATATTTTTTCTTAAGGATAGATGATAGGTCTCTATCCGTCTCGCTGACGATCTCTATGCCTGCTCGTTTATTGACGATCAAAATATTGTCATCTTCATATACTGTCGTATACCAAGCTTTGCTCTCTCGTCCCTGATAATAAACTACGACTTGATCGTCAGAGTTCAATACCTTATCAATATTCGTTCGTATATTATTTACTTTCACATCTTTGTTAGCTAATAATTTTCTTATCTCAAAATTAGAAAGAAAAGGCAATTCATCTATAATTGCCTTTGATAATTTCTTTTGATCTTTAACTCTAAATTCAATTTTTTGCATTGTATAAATCTGACATATATTTAGCACCTAGCTCTTGACTATCTAGTGCCTCACTGATCACCCAAGGATCGATATTCATCTCTTTTAACACTGCTATAAAATCGGATAGATTAGGTCTGCCCTCTTCTCCATTTGACATATTTTTGCCAAAATATAAATGTTTGATTTCACCTTTTGGGCCATATTCTATAGTATAAGCATGGAAATGAATATGCTGAAATTTGTCTGGTATTTGATCCTTGATCTTTTGTAATTTTTCCTTTAAGATCTCTTTTGATGTGATGCTACCTATCTCGCGGGCATGTAAGTGTGCGATATCTATGCAAGGATAGCAGTATTTACATTTTTTACAGATTTCAATGATTTCATCGAGCGAACCTAGGCTAGCTGTCTTGCCGCCAATCTCTGGATACAATCTGACATCACCCATGTCTATTTCAGCAGTAAATTCATTCACCGCATCAATTATTTGCGATATAGCGGTCTTCCTACCCTGTTCTGTGTTCTCATGTCCGCCACCGGGATGAAAGATTATTCTATTAGCTCCTATTTTCTTTGCTAGCTCTATACCTTCTTTCATATTTGATTTGCTTCTACCCACTACTTGATTATTCAGACTGCCAAGGTTGATATAATAAGGTGCATGGATCGATAGGTAAAAACCATTTTCACGCTGTGCTTTATATATTGATTGATTGTCTTCAGAAATCTTGAAACCATAAGTACATTGTATTTCCAAGCCATTTAATCCCATTTCACTTAGCCATGGGAAAAGACCGGATAATTTACCTTTATAGTGTGTGGGTACTCCCGCTACTCCAAAAACCATAAATTCTCCCTAAACGAAATTTTTGAAAAATCTTTCGCGAATCATCATGTATTTTGCATTGCTGATACGATAGCTATTATCTATACATTGTGTAAAGTTTTGATTGAAATAATCTACAGCCTTACTGTCTTCTATAATGACAGCACTTTGAATAGAAGAACCAATATGCTCTCTGTCAAAAATATATGAGCCAAAAATCACATAACTATTATCTACTACTATAGAATTAAAACGAATAAATCCGTCATATAAATAGACATTTGCACCCATGAGTGCTAGCTCCTTTGCATATGCGCGTGTCGCATAATATTTGCTATGATAATTCGTCTTGAGAGGCACCATTAGACGCACCTCTATATGAGAATTGATAGCGAATCTTAGTAGAGACATTATGCTTTCGGTAGGTATGAATTCTTCTAATTGTAATTGAATAGATGATTTAGCAAGAGTGATTGCATTTATGATTAATAGCTCCATATCAGTATTAATCTCATTTGTGATAAACTGCATCTGACAATCATTATTTATTTCATCATTGGTAGAATGCTTAAAGTCTATAAATTTATTTCCCGCAAAGACGGCGTCCTCATGTGACGAGATAGCCATTTCCTGCACTATGTCGCCCTTAAATTTTATGATAGCGTCAGCGACATCATATTTGCCTTGGGTGATGCGTTTGTTCGTGTTTAGATTGCAGATGTAAGCCACATCGCCGTCTATAGTGATGAGATTTCGTTTGTTGCCATACACTCTACCGAGTGTGTTGTGCTTGCTGAAGCGGTGTACTTTTACTCCGCCTTTTAATAACTGCTTTTTGAGTTTTGAGCTAATGATACTGTCATAGACAAATTTTACTTTCACTCCAGCACTAGCACGAGTGATCAAAATCTCTGCTATCTGCTGAAAATCATTTTTATTGACCTTGCTGACTTCAAATATTATAGTATTTTTAGCATTCTGCAAGGACTTTTTTAAGTCAGATATAAAAGTAGTATACTTATCGAATATGGTATATTCGTTGTTCTTAGTAAGCGTTGCACCGAAAGCCATTTTATTGAATTGATATAGATAATTGCTCGTCGAAATATCGTTATCTGATAGATCCTTTTCTATCAATTTTCGATAAATATCATCTTCTCTTTGCTTAATCATAAGGGATTTTTTCTTTTTATAAAAAACTAACCTTAGAATAATATAGATAGTATAACCAACAATATTTGTAAACAAAAATACGAATGACCATATGATAAGATTACGCGGTTTATCGCGTTCTAAGATGATCATCATAGATGTCATAATAATATGTAATAATATTAAAATTACCAAAATAACTATTTTTAATGCTAACATTTATTTCATTTTAGCAAAAAATATGGTATAATGCAACTAATAAAAATAAAAAATCATTGAAAAATCATTGAAATATTTTAAATAATATGCTAATATTACAAATATGCTACTGTGGCTCAGTCGGTAGAGCAGCTGATTCGTAATCAGCAGGTCGGCGGTTCGAGTCCGCCCAGTAGCTCCAAATTAATTTATATATTGTTATTTGGTCTTCAAATTATACTAAATATTAATACCAATTCTTAATGATCTCACAGTTTTTTATGGAAGTGTGAGATTTTTCATATCTTATTTGACAATAGATTTGCGATGTGATAGCATATGTCATATAAATCATTCATTAATGAAAGCGAGGTATGATGATAATATTAATTGCAGGCGCTACGCATACAGGGAAAACGAAACTAGCTCAAACATTGTTAGAAAATTATAAATATCCATATCTTTCTATCGACCATTTAAAAATGGGGCTCATTAGGAGCAAAAATACCTCACTCACTCCATATGATGATGACAAACTGACAGAATATCTATGGAATATTGTCAAAGAAATCATAAAAACAGCTATCGAAAATCAGCAAAATTTAATTATTGAAGGAGCGTATATACCTTTTGATTGGCAAGGATCTTTTTCGAAGGAATATTTGGAGCGAATAAAATATGTATGCTTAATCATGACTAAAAAGTATATCGAAGGACATTTTGAGGATATTCGTACTAATGCAAATAGTATAGAAAAGAGACTCAATGATGAAGACCTCTCACCTACTATACTCATAGCTGAAAACGAGAAAAATCTAGAACAGTGTAAAAAATATGATCTACCCTATATATTAATCGATGAAAAATACGATCTAACATCTATAGACAGCATATTATTCAATAATGAAAAGTCGACTAATGATAGTCACCAATCGATAGAGGCACCCAGCATGGACCAAAGACTAGATCAGTATTCTGAAGGCTCGATTGAACTAAAAAATCTGTTGAAATACTTATGGGATAATGGTATCAGTACAGGTGCGTGTTGTTCGGGCATAAAAGAATATCACACAGAGGTCAGCAAAGCACAGCCATACATTTTGATATATTTAGATAAATGGGAGCATTCGGATATCTTGACATGTATAGAGAAGCTTTGCGAAAATAAGGAAATGTACATCTCTCACTGTTCTCCATTATATAAAGCGGGCTTTAAACCATGGCTCTCTATTTTATCAAATAAAATAAATGTGAGTGTCGAAGAATCAGATAATTTCTTTCGTAAAATATATTTGACAATAAGCGATATGCTAAATAAAAATGAAACTATAGCGACTGAAAATGCAAAGTCGAAATTTTATGATAGATTTACTATACCTGCAGTACGAAAATTTTCTGAAATTTTACATAGCAAACTTATGTCTGAAAAGAAATATATCCATAATGAAAAGCTACAAAAAGTCACTACGCCGATCATTGAATTTAATCTGTATTGTCACTATAATCGCGAAATTAGACCTTTTAAAGACGACGAAATAAAGAAGAATATGTCCTTGTCATTCTATAATCTTCATAATTTAAAATGGTATTTTTATGAAAAATTTTATGATCTAAATGATGACGCTGACTATGTGAAGATAGAAAAATGGCTAAGGATATATAGAAATTATCTAAAGAATATTCACTGAAATAATATTTAAAAATCACGCTTTTGCGTGATTCTTTATTATCAAGAAAATTATTGATTTTTATTCTTTGCTTTATTAGTCTGAGTCTTGATTTCATCTTTGATATCGTCGATGATCTCTTTGCCCTTTTCGACACCTTTTTCTACGGTATCAGAGACGGGTTTATTCGTCTTGCATACGATCGCGCCTATCACGAAGCCAATACCCATACCAATTATTAATTCTTTCATAATTCCCCCTCCTAGATGTATTTTCTGCATATTTTGGGAAATTATGTAGAAAATTGGATTTACTATTTGTTAGATTTTTCCAATTTTTCCTTATAATCAGCTATCGCCTCTTTTAGACAATCTAAGCAGAAATTTATATCTATAGGCTGTTTGTCGCCAAGTGTATTTTTCACACTGTCAGGATCAAGGAAAAGCATCTCAATCATCCTACCCTTCACCATATCTGTGATCGTTGAGCAAATGGCTGTGATATAAGGATTAGCCTGTGCTCTAAATTTACAATCTTCTATCACTCCTGCGTTGATTCTCATAGAAAATTCTACATGGGCTGTATTGTCCGAATTGAAGCAATCCGCCTTGCCGTCTGCTTTGCTTATTCTGCCTGCATTTTTAGGGTTATTGAATACTTTTAATACAATATCACTATACATTTTTGTCCCCCTTTCTCTTCCTTATTTTAGAGCTATAAGTAGATGAATACGCACGCAGATCTTCGACATTGCGTTTGATTATGCCGACAGCTCGATCTAGCTCTTCATAAGAATTATTCTTGCCCAGGCTAAATCTAATAGTACTGCGAGCGTCGTCATTGCTAAGACCTATAGCAGTCAAGACATGAGACACTGTGAGACTATTGCTAGTGCATGCACTACCCATTGATACAGCTACACCTGCCATATCTAGTTTGGTCAAGAGGCTCTCTCCATCTACGCCTGTGAAGGTGACAGATATAATGTTCGGTAATTTCTGTCTGACATTTGCATTGATTTTTATGTTTTCTACGGATTCATTTAGTCTAGATATAAAGTACTCACTAATTAAGCGAAGCTTGTGAGTATTTGTCCTCATGTCTCGCATCGCGATCTCAGCAGCTTTTGCAAATCCCACTACTCCTGCGGTATTGATAGTACCACCGCGTTTGCCTCGCTCCTGATTGCCTCCGAATATCAAGTTTTCTATTTTCACATTGTTTGATAAATATAGACAAGCGATACCCTTAGGACCATAGAATTTATGAGCGGAAATAGTCATGGCGTCTACACCGAGATTCTCGACATCTAGATTCATATTTCCAAATAATTGCACTGCATCTAGGTGAACTAACACACCTTTCTCATGAGCAGTCTCTGCGATGGCTTTTAGATTTTGTATCGTACCTATCTCATTATTTGCGCCACAAAATGATAATAAGATCGTGTTTGAATCCATCTTACTAAATAGGTCAGTAAAGCGGATAAAACCGTTTTGATCTACATCTAGATAAGTCACCTTAAAGCCATTTCGCTCCAAATACTTGCAGGCTTCTAAAGTCGATTGATGCTCTATTTTTGTAGTGATAATATGATTTCCTCGTGCTCTATTAGCCATTGCAATACCGATGATTGCCCAGGTATTTGCTTCGCTACCACTAGATGTAAAATAGATCTCATTTGATTTTGCATTGATTGATTCTGCTATCTTGTCGCGACTCTCGTCGACCAAAGCAGCCGCGTCTCTGCCAAAGGAATGAAGAGATGCGGAATTACCATACACTTCTGTCATGGCAGGCATCATTGCATTCAAGACTTCAGCACTTAATACTGTTGTAGAAGCATTATCTAAATAAATTTTCTCCATAAATGTATCTCCACTATAAATTTATCACACATAAGGCATTTTGTCAATAGCAATATTAAAATTATATATAATAAAAAAGATTAGTAACACTAATCTTCTAATTTCGTATTCTCGCACCTTTTGATGAAGCTTACTACATCATCAAAAGAATTCAATCCTACCATGCTGTCTATCTTCTTTCCCGATCGGAAGCATACGACTGTAGGCACACTAAAAATACGATACCTTTTCGCAATCTGCTCGCTTTCATCTATGTCGAGATTATAAAAGTAGACATTTTCGAATTTATCCTCAGCCTTTTCTAAAATAGGCTTCAACATTCTACATGGCATACACCAAGTAGCAGAAAAGTCGACTACTGACATATCAGAATTATTGATCACTTCATCAAAATTTTTCTCGTTGATTCTCTCCATAAAATCTCCTTAATCTATAATTTTATTGATGATTCTCGCACACATTACACTAGCCATATTTATTGGATAGTATACCACACTGGCGATGTTTTTGCAATTAATTTTCATTGCCTTTTGCCTAGTATAACAAACTTCTAATCTATTTATACCTTCATCTTTGCAAAACTTTCTGATAATTTTAGCTAATGGATCGTATTCAGTCTTCTGAATATTGGCGATCTTAAATTCTGGTATTCCTATATATCTATTGCCTGCTCCCATAGCAGATAAAATATATATATTTGACTCACTAGCAGACTTTATCAATGATTTTTTTGCACTTACATCATCAATGCAATCAACTATGATATCGTATTTATCCAAGTGAAACGATGCTAATGTGTCTTGACTAAGCTTAGTAGGGTAAATAGAGATCTCAAGATTAGGATTAATGTTTAATAATTGCTCTTTTAGTGCGTCTACTTTCAGTCTGCCAATATTGTCGCGATAGGCTACTAACTGGCGATTTAGATTAGAGATATCTATTGTGTCAAAGTCAACGATATCAAGGTGCTGAATCCCCGCTCTCACCAAAAAATGAGCCAGTGCGCTACCTACTCCACCTACGCCAAAAATGATGATTTTTGCAGAAAAAAGTCTGCTAATTTGATCATCATTTAGCATTTGCAAAAATCTGGACAAATACGAATAATTATCTATCTTATAAGACATATTTTTTGAAATCGTGAGTATGAATCAGATCTTTCATAGCATTCATCACAAACGGCTTATCTATCTTTACCTTTACTACAGGGTTATTTTCACTAGCATTGAAAGAAATGTCTTCTAAAAGAAGCTCCATGATAGTCTGTAGTCTGCGCGCACCGATATTTTCATTTGTGTCATTTTCTTCTTCTGCTAGCTCTGCTATCATATCTATAGCATCATCGGTGAACTCTAGATCTACATTATCTACTTTTAATAATTCCTGATATTGTGTGGTGATAGCATTTTGAGGTATTGTCAAGATTTTCTTGAAATCTTCTTTGTCTAAACTATTCAATTCTACTTGAATAGGGAATCGTCCTTGTAGCTCAGGTATCAAGTCGCTTACGCTCGCTATATGGAATGCTCCTGCCGCTATAAATAGGATATAATCTGTATGAACTACACCATATTTAGTATTTACCACACTACCTTCGACTATAGGTAAAATGTCTCGCTGTACGCCTTCTCTAGAGACATCTTGACCATTATTTTTCTTCGCTGCTATCTTGTCTATCTCATCTATGAATATGATACCTTCCTGCTCAGCACGATATATTGCCTCTTTATTGAGCTGATCTGGATCGATCATCTTGTCGCATTCTTCTTCGAGTAATACTTCGCGCGCACGCTCCACGGTCATCTTCTTCATCTTTCTAGGACCCTTAAACATTCCGCCCATGATCTGACCAATATTGATCTCACCACCGCCACCATCTAATAGATTGATTTGCTTTGGTTGCTCTTTCACATCGATATCTATAGTCTCTGTGTCATATAGTCCCTTCTCATAGTCTTCATAAAATCTAGATCTAAATAGCTCAGTATCCATTTCTTCTGGCTTGGTTGCCTTTTTGAGTGGATACAAAATATCAGTGATCTTTTTATCTACTATGACTTTTGCTTTGTCTTTGATCTTGTCTGCATATTCTTTTCTGACGATTCGTACAGATGCCTCTACCAAGTCTCGAATCATGCTCTCTACATCTCTACCTACATATCCCACTTCGGTATATTTAGTAGCCTCTACTTTTACAAATGGGGCATTGACGAGCTTAGCTAGACGCCTAGCAATCTCAGTCTTACCTACTCCTGTAGGACCTTTTAAGATTATATTTTTAGGTGTGATTTCATCACTGAGTGACTTAGGCAACTTACTACGACGATACCTATTGCGGAGTGCTATTGCTACAGCTCGCTTAGCCTTTGATTGTCCTATGATATAGGCATCTAAATTTTTCACTATTTCATTACAAGTCATCATATTACACCTCTTCTATCACAAAGTTTTTGTTTGTAAATACACATATATCACTAGCGATATTCATAGACTTAATGGCAATCTCGCGTGCGGACAAATCAGTATTCTGCATCAAAGCTTTTGCTGCTGATAAAGCATAGTTTCCGCCACTGCCAATCGCACAAATACCGTCATCTGGCTCTATCACATCGCCTATGCCAGACAAGATCAATAAGTTATCCTTGTCTGCAATGATCATCATGGCTTCTGAGTTTGCTCGACCACCTGCTCGGATATTCTTTGCGTACTCGACAGCACTACGCATCAGACTTCCGCTATATTTATTTAGCAATTTTTCAAACTCTTCACACATAGCGAAAGCGTCTACAGTGCCACCAGCAAAGCCTACGACCACTCTGTCATCATAAAGGCGACGAACCTTGCGTGCATTACCTTTAAAAATGACCTCTTTGCCCATAGTCACCTGACCATCACCAGCTATGACTGTCTTGCCATTTCTCTTTACAGCCAGTATTGTTGTACCTCTGAATTGTTCCATATTTACTCCTTAATAATTTTTGCTATATTTTCAATTTCATTAATCGCTCGCATACGGTACTGCTCATTTCTCGCTTTTTTGTCTTTAATATTTAGCGGATTTAAAATACCAAAATTAGCATTAATAGGCTGAAAATAAGATTTGTCAGCATTTATGAGATAATTGTACAGACCGCCTATAATCGTGTCGGCGCTAAATGAAATCAATGATTTGTTCTCAATCATTCTAGCGAGATTGATAGCACAATACAATCCACTAGCAATACTTTCTACATATCCTTCCACTCCGCTTAATTGTCCAGCAATAAATATATGATCATCTTTCTTTAATCGCGAATATTTATCTAGGCATGCTGGGAAATTCACAAAGTTGTTTGCATGCATGACTCCAAATCTCACGAATTCTGCATTCTCAAGACCTGGTATCAATCTCAATACTCTCTTTTGCTCTGGGAATGTGAGATTAGTCTGAAAACCAACCATGTTGTATATTGTAGCACATTTATTTTCTTTTCTCAACTGAACTACGGCATAAGGCTTGATATTTTTATGTGGATTTTTTAGCCCGACAGGCTTTAGCGGACCATAACGGATAGCGTCTACACCACGCTTCGCCATTATCTCAATGGGCATACAACTTTCAAATAAATTCTTTTTTTCGAAATCATGCAATATGACGCTCTCTGCATCTATCAATTCATTATAAAAGTGTAAATACTCATCTTTATCCATAGGACAATTAATATAATCGGGATCGCCCTTGTCATATCTAGCACCAAAGAATGCCTTGTCCATATCTATACTATCCGCTAGCACGATCGGAGAAGCTGCGTCGTAGAAGTAAAAGAAGTCTTCACCGATGATTTTTTTTAATGCTGAGCACATTTTAGGGCTAGTCAGTGGACCTGTAGCTAGTATTGTATAAGCATCCGGCTCAAACTGACAGACTTCTTCTTCATGTACGACGATATTTTTATTCGTCTTTATCGCATGGGTCACCTTTTTTGAAAATTCGTCTCTATCGACTGCCAATGCTTGTCCAGCGGGTACTCGACAGGAATAGGCTATCTCCAATAGACTACTGCCTAATAGTGTAAGTTCTCTTTTAAATACACCAGATGCTGTATTCTCGTCGTCACTCTTTAATGAATTGCTACACACTATTTCAGCAAAGTCATCAGAATGATGAGCGGGTGATTTTTTCTTTGGTTTCATCTCATATAGATGAATGGTATATCCTTTTTTTGCTAGATATAATGCAGCTTCACAGCCAGCAAGCCCTGCACCTATAATATTAATTTTTGACATAATCACAGCCCTTATTCTTGCATATTATACTATTGGCTTTACCAAATTTCTTGTACAAATTTGCACCACATTTCGGACATTTTTCGTCCAACATTAGATCCCAAGATGCGTAATCACATTTTGGATAATTACTACAGCCGAAAAATAATTTACCATTTCTAGAATATTTTGCTACTACTTTACCCGAGCATTTTGGACATGTGCCCGTATCTGTGATCAGTTCTTTACCTTGATTCAATCGTTTAGTATTCTTACACTGTGGATAATTTGAGCATGCTAAGAAACGACCGAATTTTCCTTCTCTATATACCATCATTGCACCACATTTATCGCATTTGATATCGCTAGGCTCAGGGGCTGGCTTATTGACCGCTACACCTGCCTGATGACTGGCTATCTCTAGCTGATGACTAAAATCTTTATAGAATTTGTCGACGACTTCTTGCCATTTTTCTTCACCTAATTCTACATTATCTAATTGCTTTTCCATCTCTGCGGTAAACTTGATATCCATGACATTTTTGAAATATTCTTCTAGATATTCAGTCACTTGTATGCCGAGTTCGGTAGGGACCAAGGCTTTTTTCTCTGTACGAATATAGTCACGATTAAATAGAGTCATGACAGTAGCAGCATAAGTGGCAGGTCTACCTATCCCCTGCACTTCCATCTCTTTAATGAGTGTAGATTCAGTGAAACGAGCTGGTGGTCGAGTGAATTTCTGCTCTGTAATGATCTTGCTTTTCTCTACGATCTCATTTTCGACCAAATCTGGAATATTTATACCATTTTTATCATCATCTTGCACCTTGTATAACTTGGTATAGCCGTCGAATATCAGTGCTTTACCTGATGCACGAAATTTATATTCATTAGCTAAGATATCTACGGTCAAGCTATCGTATTGAGCATAGGACATCTGACTGGCTACAAAGCGCTTAAACACTAGAGTATACAATTTTAAATACTGCTCATCGATCTTACCTTTCAGATATTCTGGAGTATACTTTAAATTGATAGGACGAATAGCTTCGTGTGCGTCTTGAGCATTTTCTTTTGCTGAATATTCGTTGAATTTCTTTGGAGCGTACTGCTCGCCATAGTTTTGCAAAATATAATCTTTAGCCATGAATTGTGCGTCTAGACTGACACGCGTAGAGTCAGTACGAATATATGTCACGAGTGCGGTCTTGCCTTCACCTGCTATATTTACGCCTTCGTAGAGTGACTGAGCGCATTTTGTATACGCACTGAGTGACATTTTTAGTTTAGACAGAGCATCTTGCTGTAAGCTACTCGTGATATACGGTGCTGGTGGCTTTGAATATGTCACCTGTCGTTTGACTGATGAGACGCGGTACTCAGCATTTTCAATCACGGACAAAATCTTGTCTACCGTTTCTTTATTACCTATTTCGATTTTTTTGTCTTGATATTGTATAAGGTCGGCTTTAAATTTCTCATTTCCCTTTTTCAGCTCAGCAGTGATATTCCAATACTCAGTAGGGACGAACGACTGGATAGCCTTTTCTCTGTCTACCACCAATTTTAATGTGACAGATTGCACACGACCTGCACTGAGCTTGCCATGTATCTTTTGAGATAAAAGTGGGCTTAGTTTGTATCCCATGATCCTATCTAGGACTCGTCTACCCTGCTGTGCATTTACTAAATTATAGTTAATGGCTTTAGGGTGAGAAATACTCTCATTGACCGCCTTCTTACTAATCTCATTAAATGCAGTACGGACGAGTGCATCTTTATCTAGATCCAAAATTGTGGCTAAATGCCATGCGATAGCTTCTCCCTCTCGATCCGGGTCGGTAGCGAGATAGATAGCATCGGCTTGTTTTGCTCGCTTTTTTAGGTCTTCTACTAATGGTTTCTTTTCTGGTATAATATCATAAGTAGGCTCATAATTGTGATCTATATCGATAGCAAAACTCTTTGCCGGCAGATCCCTAATGTGTCCCTTAGTCGGATATACGAGATATTCTGGACCCAAATATTTCTTGATAGTATCTCTTTTACCTGGTCCTTCTATAAAGACAATTTTCATAATGCTCCTTGATTTGTTTAATTAATAATATAGTCTATAGTATATTTGATTGAATCTGAAAATGCGAATAATCTCAATAAGTCACAGTACTTCAAACTCAAAAATCAAATTTTCTTCATCATTACTCCGTATTATGACATGATATAACTATTATTTGCTAGCTTTGTGATCAAGCCATTCATCTCAAGCTCTAGCAGGATAGCATTCAATTCGCTCGCTTTTATGCCAGTATAATCTGCTATTTCCTGAAATGTTTTTTTCTCAGTCATGATATAATTTAATATACTTTGCTCACGAATGTCAAGTTGAATTGCTGAATTATCTTCAGATTTTTTTGTATTGAGCTGAAAAGAGTTTATAATGTCATCAGGAGATGTCGTGATATGCGCGGAGAGCTCTTTTATGAGCTGATTAGTGCCAGAGGACATTGGAGAATTGATTCTCCCTGGGACAGCAAAGACATCGCGATTATAGTCATTCGCGTAATTTGCAGTATGCAAGGATCCACTCTTCTTACCTGCTTCTGTGATCAAAACCCCGCGTGATAACCCTGCAATAATTCTATTGCGAATAGGGAATAAATATGATTGCGGGGTCGTGTCTGGACTATTCTCACTGAGAATTAGATTGTTTTCCGTCATTTGTTTTGCTAGATTAATATTAAAGGCTGGATATATATGATATAGTCCGCCAGCAAGCACGGCTATGGTTTTACCATTATTTTCAAGGGCTGTCCTGTGCGCGATCGTATCTACTCCGCTCGCTAGACCTGACACGATCGTGACATCAGAGTCACACAGCTCTTTCACATATTGTTTAGTCACGACTATGCCATATTCACTAGGATGTCTAGTACCTACTACACCGATAGAAAAAGTATTGAGTAGCTGTATGTTACCCTTACAATAAAGACACAATGGAGCATTTGGTATTTCTTTTAATAGTTCGGGATATCTAGGATCATATTTTGTAACGATGATAATGTTGTCCCGAGTAAATTTTTGTATAGCGTTATCAAGATAGGAAGGATCAAGAAGAGCACACATTTTATTGTACTCTTCCTCCGCTAAGATTGTGTTAAGTATAGGATTTGATCTAAATTTTGACCTGATATCCTCTCCTGCTTTAAATGATTCTAGTATTTTCACTTTCTTATGATAAGTGAGAAATGGAAATAAATCTAACCATACTATATTCTTTTCATCGACTGTCATATTACACCGTATATTTCTTGTCTAGTGTGCGATACTGTATCGCTTCCATTAGATGCTTTTTCTCTATATTTTCTTTTCCGTCTAAGTCTGCAATAGTGCGTGCGACTTTCAAGATTCGATTATAAGCACGGGCTGTGAGATTAAAGCGCTTGAATGCTACTTCTAATACATCTGTACACTCTTTATCTAATGCACAATATTTTTTAAACTCTTTCTCACTCATCTTTGCGTTAGAATAGATTTTGCTATCCTTGAATCTATCTAGCTGAATATCGCGAGCTCTATTCACTCGCTTTTTGATCTCTGCACTAGATTCTTCTAATTCATAATGTGACAGTTCTTCATAATTGATACTATCTACTTCTATATGCAGATCTATTCTATCCAAAAGCGGACCACTGATTTTAGACAAATATTTATGTATCGCAGTCGGCGTGCATTTACACTCATGAGTCGTACTGCCATAATACCCGCATGGACATGGATTCATACTAGCTACTAAGATGAAATTGGCAGGATATCGCACTGTCATAGCGTTCCTTGCTACCGTGATATATCCATCTTCCATAGGCTGACGCAGGGTCTCTATAGTGTTGCGTGCATACTCTGGCATTTCGTCTAAAAAGAGCACTCCATTATGTGCTAGACTGATCTCTCCTGGCTTAGCCTTCTGCCCGCCACCAGTGAGTGCTATAAGTGTCGCTGTATGATGCGGACTCCTAAATGGACGCTCGACCACGATACCTTTTTTCGGATCTAGCACTCCAGCTACACTATGAATCTTGGTCACTTCTAGGCTCTCTTCAAAGGTCAAATCAGGAAGGATCGAAGGAAAACATTTTGCTAACATTGTTTTACCTGCGCCCGGTGGACCTATCAAAATAATATTGTGTCCACCAGCAGCGGCTATCTCCATAGCGCGTTTTGCACTCGCCTGACCTTTGACATAAGCAAAATCGTGCTTGAAATCATGCTCTCTCAATACCGATTCAAATGTCTTACTATTATTCTTTTCTATCGAAATCTCACCTTTTAGAAAGCCAACGACTTGCTTTAGGGTCTCTACAGGATAGACCTCTATCTGATCGATAAAGGAAGCTTCCATGGCGTTTTCTTTCGGTATGATGAATTTATTATACCCCATTTGCTTAGCGCTGATGAGCATAGGCAGTATGCCATTTAGCTTTCTAACATCACCATTGAGACTCAGCTCGCCCAATACGACAAAACCATCTAACGATCTATTGCCGACTACTTCTTCTGCCACGAGGATGCCGAGAGCAATAGGTAGATCATACATACTACCCTCTTTTTTTGTATCAGCGGGTGCAAGATTTACGATAATCTTATTAATAGGATAATTGAATGCACTATTTTTGATAGCCGCTTTTACGCGTGATTTACTCTCTTTGATCGCTGTGTCGGCTAGTCCTACCACATCATACCCGGGCAAGCCTGCATTGATATCTAGCTCTATCATGACAGGATACCCAGATATTCCAGTCAATCCATATGACAAAATTTTTGCTAACATAATTCCTCTTTGCTTATAGGATAGCATATTTTGGAAATTTCTGTCAACTAATTTATCGAACAAATGTTTGATTGAACGCTGTTAATAAAGATTAAATGTTTATTGTATGTTATTAATGGTGATAAATTCCTTGGTTCAATCCCGTATCTATATTAGATTTCTACGATTTTTTTCGTCTGGTGTATTTCTGATACTGCTCTAATCGTTCTATCGTAATCTTGAACGGGAATACCGTACCATTTTCGGTTACAGTAAATATCGGAGTGGGTATTTCCTTTTAGACTAATATGTTGTTTTGGTCTTTTATACATATTTAATTCTTTTAATTGTTATAGCATTTGACTTATAAGAATAAAAAAAGACACATATAGTGTCTTATTTGTCTTCTTTAACTTTCGCTGCCTTACCAGAAAGTCCACGGATATAATAGATCTTCGCGCGTCTAACTTTACCATGTCTTACCACGATGATTTTGTCAATGCGTGGGCTATTGAGTGGGAAAGTACGCTCTACACCGATACCGAATGATATTCTTCTCACGGTGAAAGTCTCTCTAATACCCGATCCTCTTTTTGCAATCACGACGCCTTCGTATGCTTGGATACGCTCTTTGTCTCCTTCTTTGACTTTAACCATAACTCGTACGGTGTCTCCAATATTGAAAGAAGTAATATCGTTGCGTAATTGCTCTTTCTCGATTTGGTCGATAATAGTCATATCTTACCTCCTTTTTGGCGTTCTTGCGATTGGACCGTAGCGGACCGCCAATACTGTTTGAATATTCTATCATACTATAAATAAATTTGCAAGTGTTTTTTTGAAATTTTTACTTAAATTTTAATAATATATTATTTACATATTATGATTATAAGTAAATAAATTGCTCAGATTGTGTATAGGTGGAGTTATTTGACATTTTATCAATGCTATCAATAATCGCGGGCGCTATTGTGTACTTTGAAAATGTGTGGTCAGTCTATTCTCCACTTCTCTAATGAGCTGTCTCGCGTTTACTAATTTTACTCCATGCCTATTTTTATCACATGTATACTCTGCTATTTCAGCAAACTCCTGATATGTGAGATTTTTATTTACTTGGAGAGCTAGACAATATAGTCCTACGACCTGCGGGATACTCCAGCTAGCACTGCCTATTAAGTTCTCATATAAATATCCATTATGAGTGTCTATTAGCGGGATACATTTGTCCGCGTCAATGACTGATGCTCTATAGTTCCAGTTTTTGCTATGAGTAATATAATTGTCTATATCAGCGTTGTCTTTTAAAGGATCGATCTTGTAGACATATGCGAAATTTTCGAAAAATCTCTCTGCATCTATTAATGGAATACCTAAATCTTCTAGTTTCTTTTTTAGCTCGGCGAGTCTATCAGCATATATTTTTGCCCTATTTTTGTCTTTAATCAATGTTATCTGATAATCTATACATGAGCTCATACCGATGGCTCTGATCTGCTCACCATTTTCGACTCTGGAGATAATATCACCAATAGCATCTAGTCCATCGACCACCTGACTCTCTATATATTCGTAGCGTTGATTACCAACTGGATAAAATAGCAAGTCGATATCTGAAGCTATGCCGATATTCTTCCCCATTAGGCGCGAGATGCATGCTGAGCCGTGGTAATCAAACGGTCTACCTAAATCATCAAAATATTCTATATGGCGATCGGCGAATTCTATATGCTGAATGTCAAATGGCTTATCAATATATGCGATCTTTACGCCTTTACCCGTGATGCCCTGCTCATTGAGAGACTCTACGCCTAGACCTTTAAAGTGCTTCGCTCGCTCAATGGTCTCAGTAGGATCGAAACCTTTAGGCATTTTTGAGCTATCAGGCCAGATCGTGCCGGTACTGAAAGGGAATCTCACTATCTTGCTAGGATCAGCATCTGATAGATCATAGGGACTCAGATCTATGCTGTCAAAGCCCCATAGATATTCCAATCCTCCATACAGATCGCCTGACTTGATAATTTTTTCTAATTCATTATTGCCCTTTTTGATCATCTCTAATAAGTGAGGTAATTGTTTCTTTATAGTGTCCACTACATGTTTAATTGCCATTAATCTTCTCCAAGAATATTTTATCAAATAAAAAAGATATAGGCAAGTGACAGTGCTATATCTTTTAATAATTTTAAGATTTTTAATGCTTTGTTATTAATTAGATCCAGCACAATCTAACGATTAAGAATTAGTAGTAGCGCCCGACTCATCATAGTATAGATCATGCTCTGTGATATGATTTTGATTTCTACTTTTCTTCAAGACCCTAAGTGTCTCGATAGCGTCAGTGTCCCCATTGTCATTCAAGACATCGATATGTAATTGTATATGTGAGGATTCTATTTCAGTGGCAAATTTTATGCTTGCATCAGAGTCTTTTGCTCTTAATACTGCCCATTCATGATGCACGATCTGTGATTGATCGTCTATATCTTGATTTTGTATTAGTTTAGCATAATCTAGATTGGTCTCTGCATCTCCTTCTCGTAGAATAACCGACTCTAAGCCTCGAATATTCGCCATATAAGGTATATTTATGATCACTTTTTCTTTGTCTCTTAGTTCAGCAATGGTCATATATCGTGGACGCGAGATGTCAGACCTAGGTCTCAATACCTGTGTAATGAAATTCCAGCATGCTTTTGGATCATTGCTTTCGACTAAAATATTCGTAATGGTTCTAATAGAATCTTTAGTTAAAAATGTCGCGTACTTTCTAGAAATAGAAAGTATATCTTTATTAGATAGCGAATAAAAATCTAAGCGATTAAGGTATCTGGCAATGTCATATTTCGAATATCCTGCTTCTACAGCCTGCCTGATCTTTTCTTCTATTTTGTTTGACATGATTACTCCTTTCGTCTTTATGATAGCACACTCTAGTCGTTTCGTCAATATTTAATTTTTATTTGGTTTGAGATTTTTATTTTAAAAATAATTTTTAGAAATGCGTATATTATCTAAACTTTATAATTAAACACACAAAATACAATCTCATAAATAATGAGTATGAGATTAATAAATTTATATGATTTTATATTTCGATCTAATAAAATTAATATGGCGGTCAAAACGCGTTTTCTATATGGCGGATATCATCATCGCTGTCACCCAATATGGCTATGACATCAAACCTGCATGGTGTGTCAAGCAGGCGGTTAGTCTTTAGATACATGGTCGCGATATTTCGTATCTTGTACTGCTTTCGCTCGTCCACAGCCTCGAGTGGATCACCGAATTTTCGACTATATCGCGTCTTCACTTCTATAAATACGAGATATTCTTTATCTTTTGCTATTATGTCTATCTCGCCTAATTTGTTTTTATAATTCATTGCGATGATTTTATAGCCTTTGCCTTTGAGATAATTACTGGCGATTATTTCGCCTCGCGTGCCATATATCTTCGTCTGCATTCATCCTCTCCTATGATGTTCTTTAGAAAACTAAGCCTATGTATGTCTGTGATGCCATAAGCCTTGATCGCTTCAATATGTTTTTTTGTACCATATCCGACATTGTGCTCAAAATCGTACTCTGGATATTTCGTCGCATAATTTTCCATTAGTCTATCACGATAGACTTTCGCTAAAATCGACGCACAAGCAATAGCATAGCTCGTCTCATCACCTTTTACGATAGGGGACTCTTTTTCTGCGACATTGAGACTCACTGCATCGATCATGAGTAGATCTGGCTTGATCTTGAGATTATGATATGCTTCGATCATAGCTTCTTTCGTCGCATTTAGGATATTTACTCTATCGATTTCTCTCTCATCACGCATGGTGATAGAATACGATATAGCAGAATTAATGATCTCATTATAGAGTCGTTCACGATTCTTCTTGCTGACCTTCTTGCTATCATAGACTCCGTTTATCATACTGTCATACGGCATTATCACACACGCTGTCACTACTGGTCCAGCGAGCGGACCTCGTCCCACCTCATCAATGCCAGCTATCAACCTTATGTTTTCAGATAATTTCGAGCGATCAAAATCGAAGATCTTTTGTGTATCTATCATAATCTCTCCAGACAAATTTTACCTAATTTACCATTTCTAAAGTCCATAATCAATAGTTTTGAGACGCGCTCAAGATCTATTTCTCCGCCTTTGATGATACAGCCACGCTTTTTAGCTATAGCATTTAATATATCAATATATGGTGTA
Organism: uncultured Clostridia bacterium; assembly: GCA_944377465.1. Lineage (GTDB taxonomy): Bacteria > Bacillota > Clostridia > Christensenellales > UBA1242 > Onthoplasma. Next base: position 6,182 of record CALWFA010000004.1, on the reverse strand, counting down.
CTTTCATCGTAATCTACATTGTATTTAGATGATAATATGTGCATGTTTATAGTATTTAATTTGCTAATGAGTCTCAATGCAATGTCAGGCATATATAGGACCTCGTCTTTTACTGCTCCGGTGATAGCTAGGTTATAAGCTTTGTCCTCGTCATCGAAATTAGGCAACAACACTCCAGGCGTATCCATCACTTCTATGAAAGGATCTACCTTTACCCACTGCTTATTTCTAGTCACCCCTGCTCTATTGCCTGTCACTGCACGACCTTTGCCACAAAGGTTATTTACTATAGTAGATTTACCAGAATTCGGGATACCTAGGACCATGGCTCTAAATATAAAATTCACATTGCGCTCTTGATTCTTTGCTATCCGATCCCTCAATACATTTTTTATAGCCGAGATGATCACTTTTGCATTTCCACTAATAGTAGCGTTGAGAGCTACGCACGAATGTCCGAGTGAAATAAGATAGCTTTTAAATTGCTCAATAGATGCTTTCTCTACTAGATCTGATTTGTTTAAAATAAATATGATCGGCTTCTCTCCTACCACTCTCACGAATTCGGGATTTATACATGATAGCGGGCATCGAGCATCTAAGACATATAAAAAACAGTCACAGAGTCTGCTGTCTGCCTGCATCTGCTTTAGCGTCTTATTCATGTGTCCGGGAAACCAATTAATCATAAACTTATATTCTTCTATTATCTATTTTCATTTACAATGACTGAATATAGCATTCTACGAGATATTGTTCATAACAGATTTGATGTGCTTTATCCTGATCTGCTTCTAAATATTCACCAATATCGTCTCCCGCTAGTAGTGCACGATAGATATCGCTATCTTCTCCGTAAGTCGTTTTTATTAAATGGTCAAATTCTGTAGAATATTGAATGTTTGTCATATTTTCTCCGTTTTTGTAATGAAAGATTAGCAAAATATATGTCCAATGTCAAACTATATAAATTATTTTTTTAATAGATCGGGACGATTCTTTTTAGTAATCTCTAGTGACTGAGCATCTCGATACTCTTTTATTTTCTTGTGATTACCACTGAGCAACACTTCTGGTACTGCCATGTCTCTAAAGACAGCAGGGCGCGTGTATTGATTGTATTCTAGTAGATTGTCGCTAAATGATTCTTCGACTGTGCTATCAGCACTGAGCACATTTGGTAATAATCTAATGATACTGTCGGCGACTACCATAGCGGGCAATTCTCCGCCAGTGAGTACATAATCTCCGATAGACAATTCTTCAATATTGAAATAATCTATTATTCGCTGGTCTATACCTTCATAATGTCCACAGAGAATGATGATATGCTCAAGGTGAGAATATTCACGCGCAAGCGATTGATTAAATTGCTTTCCGCGTGGCGACATATAGATTATTTTTGAATGTTCAGTTATGACACTTTCTATCGCTTTAAATATAGGCTCACACATCATCACCATGCCTGCACCACCGCCGAAAGGCTCGTCGTCGCATTTATAGTGTGGCGGATTAGCAAAGTCTCGTATATTGATAATATTGATCTCTACATTTCCATTCTCGACCGCACGCTTTATTATGCTCTCCTTGAGTGGTGCAAACATCTCTGGAAATAATGTCAAAATATCTATTCTCATACTTTCAAGTCCTCAAATTTCTGACGCGTAGTCTGCAGTGCGCCGAGAGAAGTGTTGTATGCAATGATTTCATCGACATATGGTAGAGAATATGAAACAGCGCCTACTTTAATCTGTAAAATAGTACTAGCACCGTAATCTTCGTAGTCGACTAGCTCACCTATCTCTTTACCATTTTCATCTAGTATTTTAGAGCCGATTAGGTCGCTTAAATACACTTTGTTATTCATCGAAGGATAGAGCCCGCGATCAATATAGATAGATTGATTGCGATACTTTTCTGCTGTATCAACATCTGGAATAATGTCAATACTGATAGATAATGCGTCTTTATTTAGTGGTAATACTTTCGTAATTTTACCCTTATTTAGAGATCTACCGACCAAGACATCTTTGAATATAGAAAAATTCACGCCATCTAAGTAAGCGATTACTTTCACTGCTCCTTTGATGCCGTGAGGTCGGACAATCTTGCCTATCTCTAGCAATTTATCCATAAATTATTCTGCCTTTTCCTCAAATTTTATGACTACACGCTTGTGAGAACTGTCTACAGACTTTACGACTGTGCGGATAGCATTCGCAATGCAGCCACTGCGTCCTATCACACTGCCCAAGTCATTTCCTGCCACTTTCACCTTAAAGACTTTAGTTTTGCCTTGATTTTCTAAAGTGATCTCGACTGCGTCAGGCTGAGAGACTAAGTTCTTCACAATGTATTCCAACATTTCTTGCATAACTCACTCCTTATGCTTTTTTCTTTTTATTGTTGGTCTTAGGCACTGAATTGCCTTTCACTTCTAGCACACCTACGCGCTGAAGGATAGCCTTAGTAGTCTCAGTAGGGATAGCGCCATTGTTTAGCCACTTCTTAGCAAGGTCAACATTGATGTTGAGCTGTTTGCTCTCCTCTACCAATGGATTGTAAGTACCGATCTGCTCAATGTATTTGCCATCACGAGCCACGCGAGCATCAGCTACGACCACGCGGTAGAAAGGTGACTTTTTGTCTCCTAGACGAGTAAGTCTGATTTTTACTGCCATAATTTTCTCCTTTTATTCTTCTTTACAGGCTAAGCTTATCGTAATGACCTAGTATTTTAGGTCTGTAAGCAGTATGACTGTAAAGTATTTTCACTTTACATTATATCATATAGATATATATTTGTAAAGAGTTTTTCATAAAAATATTTTAAAATTTATTTTTTATCTTACTAATATTGAAGCAATAACAACTTAACCATAAGCGTATGATATCCTTTATCTATTTAATAGACAAGGCATAAAAAAACTTATAGTATATTCTATAAGTTTTGATTTATAAATAACCTCTTTTATGGCTTGTTTATGACTTACTGACCCATCAGCTTGCGAATCATAGCCATTTTACCACCATGAGCTTTCGGATTTTTCATCATTTTCATCATCTCTTTACTTTGATTAAATTGTTTGATCAGCTGATTGACATCGCTGACGCTGACGCCCGCACCTTTTGCTATACGCTGTCGCCTACTACCATTGATGATGTCTGGATTAGCGCGCTCTTTTGCTGTCATTGACTGAATGATTGCCTTGTTTCTTTCTAATGCCTTTTCATCAATTTGCTCTTCAATCTGCTTTAATTTTCCTCCTAGACCAGGCATCATAGATAGGACAGATTTTAGTCCACCCATTTTCTTTAGGCTGTTAACTTGCTCAATGTAATCATTTAGATCAAAACTATTTTCTCTAAACTTTCGCTCCATCTCACGAGCTGTCTTCTCATCTACTGCTTCCTGCGCCTTATCAATGAGAGTAAGTACATCGCCCATACCTAAAATCCTAGATGCCATTCTATCTGGATAAAAAGGCTCTATATCGGTCAGTTTCTCACCTACGCCGACGAACTTGATAGGCTTTCCAATCACGGATCGAATCGATAGCGCTGCACCACCTCTAGTGTCTCCATCTATCTTCGTCAAAATTACTCCAGTGACATCGAGAGCGTCATTGAATGCTGTAGATACTGCGACTGCTTCTTGACCTATCATCGCATCGATGACGAGTAAAATTTCGGTAGGGTTGATAGTTTTTTTGATTTCTTTTAGCTCTTGCATCAGTTTTTCATCTATTTGCAAGCGACCCGCTGTATCAATGATGACAGTGTCTAGACTAAACTTTTCCGCATATGCGATCGCTTCTTTAGTGGTCTTGACAGGATTCTGCGTGCCACGCTCAAAGACATCGACCTGAATAGACTTCCCTAATACCTTTAACTGCTCAATAGCGGCAGGACGATAGATATCACAGGCTACTAAAAGCGGTTTTTTACCTTCTTTCTTTAGCTTGAGCGCAAGCTTGCCTGCCATAGTAGTCTTACCACTACCCTGCAAGCCACACATCATAATAATTGTAGGCGGCTTTGGGGAGACATTTAGTTTTTGATTGTCTCCGCCCATTAATTCGATAAGATTGTCACGCACGATTTTGATCACTTGCTGCGTAGGAGTGAGACTCTTTAATATCTCTTCACCGACAGCCAGCGCACTGACCTTTGCGACAAAGTCTTTCACTACAGAATAGTTGACATCTGCCTCGAGTAGAGCCACGCGAATCTCGCGCATGGCTTCTTTGATTTCTAATTCGGTCAACTTACCATGCTTAGTCAACTTACTGAAGATATGATTTAGTCTCTCGCTTAGACTAGAAAATAGTGCCATTAATTTCCCTCCAAAATTGCCAAAATCTTTGATCTAATATGTTTATCTACATTAGTTTCATCGTTAATGATATTTTTTATTTTATCATCTCGCTCTATAAAATGCAACCTATCTTCTATAGATTCTAGAGTTGAGATAGCATTATCTAAAGCATCTTTGACTGCTTGTCTAGTGATATTGAGCTCTTCACTTACTTCGGATAGTGAAAGATTATTGTCTACATACATTTCGATGATATGTAGTTGCTTCTCTGTGAGCATACTGCCATAATACTTGACTAAAACGGCTATTTCTACGCGTTTATTTATATCCATTTTTACCTTCTATTTGAGTCTATCTCGACTAATTCGAATCTATATTCTTGCTGAGCGGTAGGATATTTATTTTTATCTACCTTCTCCAAGAACATAGACAGCGGTCGCGCATACAACTGACCGTCGCCATATAGAGCTCGGTATATGACCAATTTTTCGCCTGTCTCAGAGTGAATCGCTATATCTTCTACTAAATATTGATCGCCCTTAAAGTGTCTATAAATTCTATTTTTAATACTTCCATAACACTCTACTACATCAAAATCTTGTCTACAAAACGCTCAGCATCAAATGTGTCCAAATCATCTACACCTTCTCCAAAGCCCGTAAAGACGATAGGCACATTTAGATCATTGATGATCGGATATACTACTCCACCCTTTGCTGTACCATCTAGCTTGGTCAAGACTATACCGTCTATATTTACGCTATCCTTAAAGGCTTTGACTTGAGCGATAGAGTTTTGTCCAATCGAAGCATCTAGAACAATGAGATTTAGTTTCTTTGCCTCAGGATATTCACGATTGATGATATTATTGATTTTTTCTAGCTCTTTCATAAGGTTTGTCTTTGTGTGCAATCTGCCCGCTGTGTCGACTATCAATACATCATAATTTTTTGCTTTCATGCTAGCGATGGCGTCAAAGACTACTGCTGCAGAATCTGCACCTTCGCCTTGCTTTACTATCTTAGTTTTGAGTCGGTCAGCCCAGTCTGTCAACTGCTCAGTAGCGGCAGCACGAAAGGTGTCTCCCGCTGCGAGAAGTACCGACTTTTTTAATTTTGAGAAATATTTAGTCATCTTCGCGATAGTAGTCGTCTTTCCTACACCATTCACTCCTACGACTGTGATAATCATAGGATAAGTGAATTCTATAGGGGTAGCTTGCAATTTCTCTATAAGGATATTCTTGAGTTCTATTTGTGCGTGTTCAATATCCTTAATGAGCTTTTTCTTGCATACTATTTTTAGCTCGTCCATTATGTCGAGAGCTGTCTCGACACCCATATCACTTGACACTAAAAGAGCCTCGAGTTCGTCATAAAAATCATCGTTCAGCTCAGTACGCTTGAATGTATATTTCAATTTCTCAAAAAATTTTCTAAATATTCCCATCTAGTCTCCCATACTATATATTGTGTAGATATATTATAAATTACTCAGTATTTTATTGTTGATCAGCTTCTACAGATTTGACAGCATCACTTAATTTTACTGAAACTATCTTGCTGACACCCTTTTCCTCCATAGTCACACCATATAATGAATCAGCTAGCTCCATAGTAGGCTTTCTGTGTGTGATGACGATGAACTGAGTATCATCGCTAAAGCGCTTTAGATAACGGGCGTATCGCTCAATATTCGCATCGTCGAGTGCCGCCTCTATCTCGTCTAGGAAACAGAACGGCATAGGCTTTAATTTTAATATCGCAAATAGAATAGCGATCGCTGTCATAGTCTTTTCACCACCACTCAATAGAGAGATCTGCTGTAATACCTTGCCAGGTGGCTGAGCGATGATCTCGACACC
>CALWFA010000003.1 GCA_944377465.1 uncultured Clostridia bacterium | reverse complement strand
CTAGAGACGACAGGATTAGAGCCTGCGAAAGATGAGATTATAGAGATTGGCGCTTGCAAGATAAAAGAGGGTGAGATAGTAGAGACATTTTCGACATTCGTAAAGCCATCTAGACATATTCCTAAAGAGATAGTAGAGCTGACTGGGATAGATGATAGTATGGTCGCAGATGCTCCGACTATTAATTATGTAATGCCAGATTTTTATAAATTTTGCTATGGGACGACTCTAGTAGCCCACAATATTCAATTCGATATCTCTTTTGTATATAATATGGCAAAGAAATTGTCCTATAATTTTGACAATAAGCTAATGGACACACTAGAAATAGCTAGGCAAAAATTGCCAGGGCTCAAAAATTATAAATTGTCTACTATTGTAGAAAAATTGAATGTAGTATTAGAGAACGCTCATAGAGCAATCAATGATGCTACCGCCACTGCAAAAGTTTTTATAAAATTGATGAAAAACTATTGATTAATAAATTATAATGTGATATAATAATATTGACTAGAAGGAGTGGCAGAGCCACTCCTAAATTAATTTATAGGAGAGTTATGAAAGTTTCTGAATTAGTGTATGAGAAGATTAAGCCACTTTTCAAAGACGATATTAGGCTAGTAGAAGTGGAATATGTCAAGAGACAAGACGGTATGCATCTCGTGATCTACATTGACAAAGAGGGTGGAGTCAGCATCGACGACTGTGTGAAGGTCAATGACCTAATAAACGACACGATAGAAGAGCTCAATCCGACTGCAGATGAGCAATATGCCCTAGATGTGTCATCTTATGGTCTGGACCGTCCACTGAAATACGACTGGCAATTCAAGCGATATGAGGGTCAGCGTGTGAATGTAAAATTGTATAAAAAGATTGACGGTAGAAAAGAGTTCGTAGCGACTCTATTAGGCAGGAATGAAGAATCGACAATGTTTGGTGTTGATAATGAGAATATCACTATAAATAATGTAGATATAGCATATATTACACCATATATAGAGTTTTAAAGGAGAAGACAATGGTAAATAAAGACTTTTTTGAAGCGTTAAAAGATTTAGAAGCAGAGAAAGGAATCAATCAAGATGTATTCATCGCGGCTCTAGAGCAAGCGCTCACTGCAGCGTATAAGAAGAATAACGGTGAAGCTCGAAATGCGCAGGTAAAACTGCTCCCAGAGAAAAATACGATAAAGATATATTCATACAGAACGGTCGTAGACAATGTAGAAGATGAAGAAAAAGAAATCAGTCTCGAAGATGCGCGTCAGATCAAGCACTCATATAAGATCGGAGACTTAGTGATGCAGGAAGAGAGCACAAAGGACTTTAATCGTATAGCAGTGCAGACGGCAAAGCAGGTCATCACTCAAAAGATCAAAGAAATCGAAAAACAGTCAGTATATAAAGATATTGCTGAAAAAGAAGGGAAATTAATAGTGGCGAATGTCAAGCGTATCGACGCAGGCAATGTCTATTTAGAAATAGGTGGTACTACTCTAGAAGGACTGCTCACTAAACGCGACATGCTTCCTACTGACGATTTCAAGCCGGGAGACAAAGTAAAAGTATATGTCCGTCAGATCAGAGATGATTTCAGAGGTACTGTAGTACAGGTCACTAGGACGCATCCGAATTTCGTCCGTCTATTACTCGAAATGGAAGTGCCTGAGCTAAATAACGGAGAGGTATCTATTGTAGGCATCGTGAGAGAAGCGGGTCTCCGCACTAAGATAGCTGTGACGACATCTGTAGCAAACCTTGATCCAGTAGGCGCATGTATAGGTAATAGGGGCGCTAGAATTAACCCTGTAATACAAGAATTAAATGGCGAGAAGATCGATATAATTAATTATAGCGAGAATCCTGCAGATTACATTGTAGCAGCATTAAGTCCAGCAGAAGTCAGTGAGATCACCGTCGATACGGCAGCAGGAGTAGCAAATGTTCTCGTCCCAGAAAACAAACTTTCACTTGCTATCGGTAAAGGCGGGCACAATGTAAGATTAGCAGCAAAGCTTACTGGCTATAAGATAGATGTGAAGCCTAATGCTACAGCTACAGATAAAAAATCAAACGATATAGTAAATGCGGGCAGTGCTAATATAATACTAGATGACGACTTTTTCGACGATATTGATTAAGGGGAAGTATGCATATCAAGTATGATAGAAGATGTATCGCCTGTCGTGAGACGAAACAACAAAGTGAACTCCTCAGAATAGCTAAAATTGATGATAAACTTTATCTGGATAAAAACAATAAATTAGACGGCAGAGGAGCGTACATGTGCAAGTCGGGTGACTGTATTAGGATCGTGATAAAAAAGCGTCTCTTAAACAAAGTATTCAAAATGAATGTTGGCAACGAAATTTATGACATATTAGGAGAATATGAACAAAATCATTAGTTATATCGGCTTTGCTATCAAAGCAAAAAAGGTAATCATTGGTCAGTCACACTTAAAGCGTGCGACGGATAAAATACATCTCATTTTAGTCTGTTCTACAGCTAGTGAGAATCTTAAAAATTTGGCAAAAAATATCGCTACTCGACAGCAGTGTGAGATGATTGTTACCGAGCCTTTACTAGAGACTTTGACTAATATAAAAGATATAAAAATAATAGGAATTATGGACGAAAGTCTATCAAAAGCTATCATTACTAATAAGGAGAAGATTAATATTGGCTAACGAAACAAGAAATCAAGAATTCAATAAATCTATCAAACAATTACAATCAATGGTGAACGACAAGTTGTTTATCTCACTTGCCGAGAATTTTTACAACCTCAAGACTGAAATGGTGAATCTGACTCGCGCCGTAAAGGAAAAAGAGTCCAAATTAATGGCAGAGATAGGTAAGCCAGCTCAGCAAGAAGAAAAGACTCAAGAGATCCCAGCTCCTGTAGTCACAGAGCCTCAAAAGCAAGAAGTTAGTCAAGCTCCTGAATCAAATACTGTAAAGGCAAAATCGCCGAATATGCAAAATCGCAATCAGATGCGACCAAATAATAGCAATAATTACAATAAATATCCGCAAAATCAAAACTTCAATAGAGATAAACGACCATTTAATAATCAGCACACTCAAGGTCAATATCAAAACAAACCGTTCAATAAAAATAATTTCAAGCCAGGCACTAAACCTCCATTTAATAAGGATAATCAAAGCAAGCGACCGACTATAAATTATGCTCAGCCTGTGATCACTGCTAGTCCAGCGCGAAACTTTGCAAATAAAAAGAAAGATAACGACAGGCATGAAGAGAAGCGTCAGTATAGCAAGCGGGACCTATTAAAGCGCGGAATGATCGATGAAGAGAACATAGAAGATAGAATGGTTAATCGTCGTATCCGTCCGAAGAAGAAAGAGGTGGTGGTAGCACCTAAAGTCGAGCGACCACAGGGTCCGGCGATCCTTACTACAGACAATATTACAGTAAAATTACTCTCAGAAGTCAGCGGTAGACCTGCAGGCGAAATAATAAAGAAATTCATGCAGCTTGGCATGTTGGTTACTATAAACTCAGTGGTAGACTTCCAGACGGCAGAATTAGTCATGTCTGACATGGGTGTAGAGCTGATCCAAAAGCTAGACAAAACGGGCGAAGAAAAGCTCGTAGATCTGCAGAAGAATATTCGCTCGTATGATGATTCTGATGCACAGCCTCGTCCTCCGATCGTGACAGTAATGGGACATGTAGATCACGGTAAAACCAGTCTTCTAGATTATATCAGAAAGACCAAAGTGACATTAAGCGAGGCGGGCGGTATTACACAGGCAATCGGTGCGTACAGAGTAAATGTAAATAATAGATATATCACATTCATCGATACTCCAGGACACGAGGCGTTTACTGCTATGCGAGCAAGGGGAGCATCTGTCACGGATATTGCGATCCTTATAGTAGCAGCAGATGACGGTATCATGCCACAGACTGTAGAGGCGATCAATCACATAAAGTCTGCAGGAATACCTATGATCGTGGCTATCAACAAAATGGATAAGCCACAGGCTGATCCTGACAGAGTGATGCAACAATTAGCAGAACACAATGTCCTACCTGAAGCATGGGGTGGAGATGCTATTATATGTAAGATCTCAGCACACACAGGTGAAGGCATAGACAAATTATTAGAGACGATATTATTAGTCGCAGATATGCAAGATCTGAAAGCAAATCCAAATGTGCCAGCAATGGGCACAATCTTGGAAGCAAGGCTAGATAAGGGCAGAGGAGCGGTCGCGTCTCTCATAGTTCGAGACGGATCATTAAAGATAGGCGACACAATCATATCAGGCATCAGCCTATGTAAAGTAAGGGCGATGTTTGATGAAAATAATAAAGCGGTCAAGGTGGCTACACCTTCTATGCCTGTTTCGGTACTTGGCTTTAATGAAGTACCAAATGCTGGCGAGACCTTTACGGTAGTGGACGAGAAACTTTCAAAGCAAATCGTAGAAGAAAGAAAAGCAAAGCAGAAAGAAGAATTAATCAAAAATAGTGGAGGAAATACACTAGAGGATCTAATACAAAAGACGAGTGAGAAAGATCTGAAGATACTAAATATTGTATTAAAGACTGATGTCCATGGATCATTAGAAGCTATTAAATCTTCTATAGGTAAGCTAACAAATGACGAAGTAAAGATAAATATTCTGCATAGTGGAGTCGGTCCTGTCAGTGAAAGTGATCTGATACTCGCTAATGCTTCTAATGCTATGCTAATAGCCTTTAATGTAGGTCAAGATAGTAAAGTAAAGACCATAGCAGATAGAATGAAGATCAAGATCTATTCGTACAAGATTATCTATGAATTACTAGATGAGATTGAGCGTGTCGTAAAGGGTATGAAAGAGCCTAAATACGAAGAAGTTTATTTAGGTAGAGCAGAGGTCATTGCGGTATTTAAACTCAGTAGCGCAGGTATCATCGCTGGCTCAATGGTGCGAGATGGTAAAATTGTTCGCGGAGAGCATGCGAGAATTTATCGAGGTGATGACTTAATAGCAGATACAGAAATTAAATCTCTGAAGATTGTAAAAGATGATGTCAAAGAAGCAGGCAAAGATAGAGAATGTGGTATCAAGACCACTTATGATGATGTAGCAGTCGGGGATAGAATTGAGTGTTACACTCTAAAAAGGATAGAAGAATAATGAAGAATGTTAGATTAGAAAGGATCAATAGTGAGATAGCAGCTGCCATCCAAGCTATAATTGATAATAATATCCGTGATCCGCAGATCGACGCATTAATTAGTGTATTACATGTCGATACTACACCAGATCTAGCGTACTCTCGCGTATATATTACATCAATGGGTAATACACCTACAGCTGAGGTCGTGGCTAGGCTAAAAGGCGCAGGAGGCTTTATCCGTGGTGAGCTTTCTAAAAAAGTGAAGTTGCGCATCACACCTAGGTTAGAGTTTATCCAAGACACTTCTATGGACAAATCACAGCGAATTGAGGATATATTGAAGACTATTAAATACGCCACAGAGTCAGACGATGAAGAATAAAGGTATTTTAGTAATAAATAAGCCAAAAGATTGGACCAGTTTTGATGTAGTAAATAAGGTTAGACATATTGCAAAGATCAAAAAAGTAGGTCATCTAGGCACGCTAGATCCAATGGCAACAGGAGTTTTGCTCATCACTCTTGGTAAAGCGACAAAACTATTTGACATAATGCAGGAAAAGATAAAGTCATACATCGCAAAATTCGAGTTCGGGTATAGTACAGATACGCTAGATTCTACGGGTAAAATTATTGAGAATACAGAGACTATTCCTTCACTTCAGGATATAGCAAAGATCATCCCAACTTTCATAGGTGAAATCGCTCAAATACCACCGAAATTTAGTGCAAAAAATATCGAAGGGAAGCGAGCGTATGATCTAGCTAGAAAGAATGTTGATTTTGATTTAAAACCAAATAAAGTGACCATTTACGATATCAAAATAATCGATTATACTGATCATATTTTGACTATTAAAATTGATTGTGGCTCGGGCACATATATTCGGTCGATAGGTAGAGATATGGCAGACAAACTAGATTCATTGGCTACTATGATAGAACTAACGCGAACTCAAGTGGGAAGATTTACTATCGATCAGTCGGTCACTATTCAAGATTTGACGCCAGAAAATATCGACGATTTCATATGGAAGATTGATGATTGCCTTGATTATAAGGTTTTTGATTGCACTGAAGCAGATAGATTGAGATTACTGAATGGACAGACCATTCGGACAGATTTAAATGATGGCATGTATAAGTTAAATGACGAACAAGATACTATTGCTATCATTAATGTGTCCAATTTTAAAGCTAAAATGTCGACTTTTTTAGGCTGAACTAGTTGGCAAAATTACAAATATATGATATAATATTAAATAGATAAGGAGATATAATGATTACAGCAGGAGATATTAGAAAAGGTGTTATTTTTGACGATGGGTCATCTACAGATCCTAAGCGTCCTAGTTTATATTTAGTAGTAGAGTTTCAGCATGTGAAGCCAGGAAAGGGTGCGGCATTCGTGCGTACCACTCTTAAAAATGTCTTGACGGGCAAAGTGATAGAAAGGACCTTTAACCCATCTGAAAAGATCAACGATATTGCAATAGAGAGAAAAGAGATGATGTATCTATACAATGAAGGTGATCTGTATTACTTTATGGACAATCAGACATACGATCAGATACCATTCAATAAGGATATGGTGGAAGACGCATTGAGATTCGTGATCGAGAATACGAACTGTACAGTACAGTTTTATAATGGTCAACCTATCAATGTCGAGCCACCTATGTTCGTCGAGCTCACTATTACGAAGACGGAGCCAGGCGTGCGTGGCGATACAGCGAAGTCGGGTGGTAAGCCAGCTACATTAGAGACGGGATATGTCATTCAGGTGCCATTATTCGTAAACGAAGGCGACAGAGTCCGCGTAGACACTCGTACAGGCGAATATATGGAGAGACTATAATTTATTGTCGATTTTAAAAAGAAAAATTTTCACACAAATTTTAATATAAAGTCGAAAAATCAGTACTCTTGTGGTATTGATTTTTTTTATGTATTTTTACTTTTTCAGAGTAATAGTTTTAAGTATGTTAAAGGATTATTTGGATAGAGATATCTACAACTTAATAATAAAGACATTTAGTTTCGCTGATATCACGGAAATAAGAATGAGGGTAAACGAACGGCTGATAGTAGTCTTGAAAAATAAAAAATTCTATCTCAAAAACGATGAAGGAGAATTCGTAGTAGTAGACTCGAATATGCTAGAAAATTTTATTCGTCGTGCGAGCGAAAATTCTATTTATGCTTTTAATAACAATATAGTCAATGGGTTTATCACTTTGCCTAAAGGCGTGCGTGTCGGTCTAAGTGGCACGATCGTCACAGAAGGTGATAAGGTCATCACAGTGAAAGATTTTCAAGCGGTCAATATACGAATACCGCATATAGTAAAGAATTGTAGTCTGCGAGCATACGACTACATAGTAGGAGATGATATAAATAATACGCTCGTCATATCCGCGCCAGGTAGCGGAAAAACTACCTTTATACGCGATTTCATCTATCAGTTGAGCGCACATAATATTTCGAAAAATGTCCTAGTGGCTGATGAACGAAATGAAATATGTTCGGTCGTGAATGGTAAGCCAAATGTAGACTTAGGTGGCTTTTGCGATATATATACAAACTGCACTAAAAAATTTGCATTTAAAAATGGCATACGCAGTATGCGACCGGATATAATCGTGACAGACGAAATAGATTTAGAGCAGGATATGGACTCGATCATCGAAGCTATAAATTCTGGCGTAAATGTGATAGCGACGATCCATGCAAAAAATTTGAATCAATTAAAGCGCAAGGCGAACTTCGACAAAATACTAAACGAAAAATTTTTCACTCGATATATTGTACTGACTAGCGACGAAGGACCTGGCACTCTTACCAATATATATGATGAAAAATTGAATTGCATATATTGTAGGTGATTATGAAATGGATATTGATAATTGTCTTGATCAGCGCGATCATGCTGATAGCGTTCTCTCTCAGTGAACAGATTAAGGACAGGCACGATTTTTATCAAAACTTAAAGCTTTTTCTAAATCAGTTTAAAATCAATATTTCATTTAGACAGGAAAAGATACTCGATTTTCTTAAGAAAACAAATTCGAAAAAACAATTTAAGATTTTCGTACAAGAATATGAATCATATCTAAAAACTGGTAGCATGAATCTCGAAAAAATCAAAGTGTTAGATCATGAAGATAGAGAGATCTTGCTAGATATTATGAAAAACATCGGTCGCTATGATGTGAGGAATGAGCTAGGGCAGATTGATAGTTTCCTAGCGACCATTGATGTCAAACTAAAGAAAACTCTAGACGATAAAAATAAATTGTCGCCTATGATCCTAAAACTATCACTCTTATTCGCCATTGGACTAGCAATATTATTAATATAAAAGGAGAATGTATGGAAGTAATATTCAAACTGGCAGGAATCGGACTAATCACCTCGATAGTAAATCAAATACTAAAATATTGTGGTAAAGAGGAAATCGCTTCGATCACGACACTGGCGGGCTTAATCATCAGTCTATTAATGGTGATCGATTTGGTACAAGACCTATTTTCTACAGTTCAATCTCTATTTGTCCTATAGGTGTTAGATGATCGATTTATTGAAGATATTGGCAGTAGCTCTCATCACTGTCTTTGCTCATATGATCCTTAAGCAGACCAAGCCAGAGATTGCAATGATCTTGTCTATCGCTGGTAGTGTTTTAATTGTCATTATGGTGGTGGATAGCCTTAGCTCAGTGATATCTTCATTCTATGAAATTTTTGAGCGCACGGGGGTAGATACATCATTATTGACTCCGCTACTGAAGATCATCGCCATTGGCTATATCACTGAGTTTGGAGCGAATATTTGCTACGATGCGGGTGCGAGTAGTGTAGCTGACAAGATCCTTTTTGCTGGGAAGGTAGTCATTCTTTTGATATCTCTACCTATAATTAAGACAGTAATTGATATGGTGGTGGCAATATTATGATGAAATTGAGACGAAGCAAATCAAATATTATTATTATCACTTGCATGGTGATTTTGATATTTCTACTATCAGTGATCACTCCTATGAGTACATTTTGTGTCAATGAGACGACCGTCGAGATCAGTGAGGACTTAAATAATTCTATTATAGAAGAATTGTCAGAAATTGATTTTTCTGGACTGAATTCAATAATAGAAGAAATGAATGAAAATAATACTAATATATTTTCTATTGATAATATAAAGAGCAAAGTGTATTCCATCATATCTGGAGAGAATGCTATATCATATTCATCTTTTTTTGCTAGTTTATTTTCGATATTCCTTGATCTAATACTCAAATATTTGCCTATGCTGTCGCTCATCATAGCAATAGGAGTGATCAGCAACTTATTAAACGGTATAAAAGGTAAATTTAATGAAAAATCCACCTCAAACCTAATACATTTAGTTTGCTTTATGACGGTCGTCATCTTGACTATAGGCATGATTACATCGCTCAGTGATGTTAGTCTCAATGCGATCAATTCTATGGTCACTCAAATGAATACGCTATTCCCTATATTATTGACACTGATGGTGGGGATAGGAGCGGCGGCAAGCGCAAGTGTATTTCAGCCGATAGTCGCGATCATTTCTACCTATGTGGCAGATTTTTTCACCTATTTAGTACTACCATTATTTATATTCAGCTTTGTGTTTGGTATCATAAATAATATTTCAGACAATATCAAACTAGATAAATTCAACTCATTCATTTCTAGTCTTTTCAAGTGGTGCGTCGGTATAGTATTTACATTGTTTTTCGCAATATTTACTATTCAAGGCATATCAGCTGGTAGTTTTGATAGCCTTAGTATTAGGACGACGAAGTACACCATCAGAAGCTATATTCCAGTCATGGGCGGATATCTGTCCGACGGCATGGATCTCATATTATCTAGTAGCATTTTGATAAAGAACTCTATAGGTTTAGTAGGATTATTTTTGATCATCACGACTATAATCTCACCATTATTAGAAATAGTAGTATTTAGTCTTTTGTTGAAGCTTACTAGCGCTATATTACAGCCAATGGGGAATAGCAAGACATCAAATTTTCTAATGTCTACTTCAAAGTCGATCACAATGCTGTCTAGCTGTATTATAGCAGTCGGATTTATGTATCTCATTTCTGTGGGGCTAGTGATGACGACATCTAATGTGGTGGTGTGATATGTCGGGATATATTTTAAGTATATTAGGTATCGTGATCGTAGGTGTGCTGGTAGACATCGTGGTGCCTTCTGGGACGATAAATAAATACATAAAGAGCATTTACGCAATATTTGTGCTCGCAGTGATACTCAGTCCTGTCATAAAGTTTTTGTCCAACACGCATGACATTAATGTAAACATTACAGGATATGAAATCAATGAAGATCTGATGAATTATATCAACACAAATAAAATAAAATCGCTCGAAACAAACATTGTAAACAAATTAAAAGATGAAGGATTCGATGGAATCGACATAAAGATTAATTATTCGATCGAATCAAATGAATTAATGATAAATTCTTGTACAGTTAATATGCAAAATCTAGTCATTACTTCGGACAAGCAGCATATAAATAAGTATGAATTCATTATTGAAGTGGTCCGTGAGTACACTAATCTAGCAGATGAGGAGATAATATTTTATGAATGATAATGAAAAGAAGACAGGTTTTAAATGGTTTGAGAAATTAAAGAAAATCAAACATATCGAAATCTATATAGCAGTTATCTTCATAGTAATACTTCTACTCATCTATATGTCGAATTTCTCAAAAAAGGATACGACAAATAATGATTCAAATACCAGTGGTGAATTGACAATCAGTCAGTACATCGACGGGCTGGAGACGAATCTTGAGGACATTTTATCAAATATTGGAGGTGTTTCGAATGTGAAGGTAATGATTACATTAGATATGCAACAAGCAGAAGTCAATGAATCAAACATTGTCCTAAATTCATTTCCGCCGATCAAAGGTGTAGTAGTCACAGCAAAAGGTGTCAACGATGTATCTAATAAGATGAAGGTCTTGCATGCTGTAGAAGCGGTAATCGACATCAAGACAGGTAGTATTGAAATTTTATCAAGTGAATAGGAGGATTTATGAAAACAATGTCTAAAAAGAAAAAAATTATCATTATATCAGTAATGGTAGCATTATTATTGATCACAGGATATGTGAATGTAGCATTAAATAGCAGTTTATCCGATGGAGTGAGCACACCTACTAGTACCACCAGTGCAAATTTCTACGCGACATATAGAGCAGAGAGAGAAGCGACCAGAGCTCAAGAAATTCAGTTTTATGATTCAATCATCGCTAGTGCTACTAGTAGCGATGAGGCAAAACAGGAAGCAGAGGCTAATAAACTCGCATTAATCAGTCAAATGGAAAAAGAATTGGTCACGGAGGGTATCATTCGAGGCAAAGGATTTTCTGACGCGGTGATCACTTCTAGCGATGCGAATGTAAATGTATTTGTGCAGAGTGCAGAACTTACTAGTGTAGAAGTGGCTCAGATCGCTAGCGTAGTGACAGAACAGTTAGGCGTAGAAATCGATAAAATTGTTATAATACCATCAGAATAATATTAAAAATACTTTGCTAAAATAGGTAGTTTGTGATATAATATAGCGTAGAGGTAAATATGTCACAGATTAAGAAAGTAAATGACACCAATACTTATATAAACAAAAACATGGTAGTATCTATCGTCAGTCTCGCTACGAAAGAAATATCTGGAGTAATAGATGTATACCAGTCTAAGAGACTTAGTTTGCGTAGTCTATTCAATAAAAATATAGGCAAAGGCGTAAAGATCAAATATACACAGTTTGGTGTAATAATAGATATATATGTAGTAGTCGATACTGAATGTGAAGTAAACGATGTGGTATTTAGGATACAACAAAATGTAAAGAATAGTCTTACTTCATTATTACCGATCAAGATAAAATCGATTAATGTACATATCATGGACGCAGAAAAGAAAGATTCTCTCTAAGATTAGAGAGAGTTTTTATCGTTTTGGAGGAAATATGAAAAGAACAGAGATGAGAGAACTCGCATTTAAAGCCATATATTCACGCTTTTTTAATCCCACAGATGAAGATATTTACGCAAAAGCAGATACAGAATCACTAGAGTATACTAGCAAAATACTAAAGAGCTTTGCTACGAACTATCAAGGGATCAATGATTTTTTGGCATCAAAATTAAAAGGTTACACTCCTGATAGATTATATAAGGTAGATCTTGCTATCTTAGTCTTAGCTATAATAGAGCTAAAGTATGTAAAAGAAAATCCTAAAGAAGTGATAATCAATGAGGCAGTGGAGTTAGCTAAAAAATATTCTACTGAAAAGAGCCCTAAATTCATCAATGGTATTTTAGCAGATATAGTGAAAGAATGAAAATTTTTACAGTCAGTCAGATAAATAGAATGATAAAAGATTTGATAGACAACGAAGTGATATTAGAGGATATTACAGTCACAGGAGAGTTGTCTTCATTTTCTGTAAATAGAAATATAATGTATTTCACGCTAAAGGACAATGACAATCTATTATATTGTATAAAATATAAAGCTACGCAAGAGTTTAACGTGGGTGATTTGGTACAATGTCGTGGGAATATCAAGTATTATCCAAAGGGTGGCAAACTCACTTTTTCAGTAAATCAAATAGAGCATTGCGGTCAGGGCGAATTGTATAAGCAATTCTTGATGCTAAAAGAAAAATTATCTGCAGAAGGTTTATTTGATGAACGACATAAAATACCTATACCGCGATTTATCACATCTATTGGTGTGGTGACATCTCAGACGGGAGCTGTCTTGCAAGATATTGTCAATGTCAGCCATAGAAGGAATCCCAATCTAGACATTTATGTCTATGATGCTCAAGTACAAGGAAGCGTAGCTGTGAGACAGGTGATAGAAGGCATCACTTATTTTGACAATTATTCAGATGTCGATGTCATAATCGTAGCGCGTGGTGGCGGTAGTCTAGAGGACCTATCGGCCTTCAATGACGAAGAGCTGGCGAGAATTGCCTATATATGCAATAAGCCTTTGATCAGTGCGGTAGGGCATGAGACGGACTATTCAATATTAGATTTTGTAGCAGATCTGCGTGCGCCGACTCCAAGTGCTGCTGCAGAGCTAGTGACCTATGTAAATAAAGATTTAATTCAATATATAGACACTATAAAAGTAAAATTAGATCAATATATTCGAGATCAAATAGAAAAGATACAATCATCGATACTAGCATCTAGTACAAATATTGATTATAATATAAATGAACTAATAAATGACGAGGTTTTGCTGATAAAAGATTGTGTACAGACAATAGATGAAATCTTAGCAAAAAATATAGATAGTACTATACATAGGGTAGATATAGCATTAAATACACTAGATAAACTAAATCCTATAGCATTATTAAAAAAGGGATATTCGCTAGTCAGTGCAAAAAATCAGCCAGTGAATTACAAGAATGTAAATGTAGGTGACGAAATTAATATTCGTACAGCGGACATGAAAATGACAGCAGAAATCATTAATAAGGAGAAATTATGATAGAGCAAGATGTAAAAAGATTGGAAGAAATTGCAAAGATTTTAGAAGAAGGCATAAACCTTGATGAAAGCATGAAATTATATGAGGAAGGGTGTATTCTTGCAAAAAAATGCCTAAAAGAGTTGGAAAAAGCAAAAGGAAAGATTATAATGATTAAAAAATCATTCGAAAAAAAGGAAGAAGAAAATGAGTAGACAGTTTGTAAATGAATTAGCCGATATTGATACCGATTTTGCTCAGTGGTATACAGATGTCATTTTGAAGACAGATATGGTGGACTATGGTCCTGTAAAGGGCACAATGGTCATCAAGCCATACGGATATGCTATCTGGGAGAATATTCAAAATTATCTCAATAAAGAGTTTAAGAAATTAGGCGTGCAAAATGCGTATTTCCCTTTGCTTATACCGGAGAGTTATTTGAAGAAAGAAGCAGAGCATGTAGAGGGATTTGCTCCAGAAGTCGCTGTAGTCACATATGCAGGTGGGGAAGAACTAAATGAAAAATTGATCATCAGACCGACTAGCGAGACGATAATTTGTGCCATGTATTCAAAATGGATCAAGTCATATAGAGATCTGCCTATGGCAATGAATCAGTGGTGCAATGTGATGCGCTGGGAGAAGACGACTCGTCCATTTTTGCGTACTAGTGAGTTTTTATGGCAAGAAGGGCATACAGTGCAAGCAAGTAAAGAAGATGCGGAGCGTGATACTCGAGTGATGCTGAAAGTGTATTCAGATTGCCTTAGAAATCTCATGGCTATACCTACTCTTACAGGTAGAAAGACTGAAAAAGAGAAGTTCGCAGGTGCTGTGGCGACTTATGGTATGGAAGCAATCATGAAAGACGGCAAATGCTTACAGGCAGGCACGACACATGATCTAGGTCAAAATTTCGCAAAGGCTAGCAATATCCGCTTCTTAAATAAGGATGGAGAGTTAGAATACGGATATTCTACCAGTTGGGGTGTGAGCACTCGTCTAATAGGTGCTTTGGTAATGGTGCATGGTGATGAGCGTGGTCTTAGAATGCCACCTAATATAGCGCCGATTCAAACGGTTATCGTCCCTATAGCAAATCACAAGGCAGGCGTCAATGAAAAATGTAAAGAGATTTTTGATACATTAGAGGCGTGCGGAGTGCGGGTAAAGCTAGATGACTCAGACAATACTCCTGGTTGGAAATTCAATGAATATGAGATGAAGGGAGTGCCTGTGCGATTAGAGATAGGTCCACGCGATATAGAAAATAATGTGGCGACTGCTGTAAGGCGTGATACTCATGAAAAGGTACAGCTGAATTTGGATAATATTGCTACAGAGCTAAATTCACTATTGGCTGAGATTCAGAGCAATATGCTAGCACAAGCAGAAAGAAATCTAAACGATGCGATAGTGGAGACGAATGATTTTGATACCATGGTAGAATCAATCAACGCTGGTAAAGTCGCTCTAGCATATCATTGTGGTGACAGTGAATGCGAAGATGAGATCAAGCAAAAAACCACTATTAAGACTCGAGTAATACAAGAATACGATACGAAACATAAATGTATTTATTGTGGTAAACCTAGTAGATACAAGGTCTATTTTGGTAAACAGTATTAAAATAAATAGTAATTCGCGATTTTAATAATTTTTAATGTATTTTCTGCATATATAATATAAATAGCGTAATTTTTCAAAAAAACTATTGTATTCATCGAAAATTATGTTATAATACTATAGCGATATGTGGAGTTTGATAAGGAAATTCAGGAGTATTCCTGAAGAAAAGAAGATTATAGTCTATGGCAAGTTGTCTTTCTTTAAAAACTTGTTTTATTTCCTTTTCAAAATTATAGTCGGAATTGTATTCAGATCATGGTTCCTTATCGCAATCGCTATATATAGCTTATTTATCGGCTTTGTGAAGAATAATTGCTCGCGAGGTCTATTGAAAAACAAAGATAATATAAAAGATATCAATTCCTATATTCGTGGCGGGGTAGTATTGTCGGTATCAAGTGTCTTTTATATCACATACACGATATTCCAAATGTTTTATCCGTCAAATTTTCAATACAATTCTATTATTGCGATAGCTATAGCAGCATTTGCCACTTATAGTATAGTGATGTCAATATTGGGCATCGTGCATGCAAAAGGAAAGACGATGCTGGTAAAAGAATATAAATTTACCAATTTTGCCACCGCTTTTAATAATATTGTATTGGCTCAAATCGCTATTTTATCATTTACTGCTAGTGATAATATGGCTATGTATAATTGTGCTATAGGAGTTTTAGTTGGGGCTATCATTCTAGGCATAGGTCTCTATCTGACTATCGACGGAATACAGAAAAAACGAAAATATAATCAAATCATAAATAATAATCCCGATATGCTAAATTATGTAAAGTCATCAAAAAAAGCACCAGTTAATAACAAGATTGATGTATATGTACAAAAGGAAACTGACACATAAAAACGCACTAATCAGTGCGTTTTTTGATAACTTTCAATATATAGTAATCGAATTTTTGTCTTGAAAACTTAGAAGTCTAAACCCTAAAACAATCCCATTTTCAACATCTTCTTTTGATTCGAAAAAAAGACCCGCACTGATTATGTTTCTACTGTGCGGGTCGTTATAATGTAAGATTACATTTTGTGTTTATGGTAGCCTTATGGGGAATCGAACCCCAGTCTCAGCCGTGAGAGGGCCGCGTCCTAACCTCTAGACTATAAGGCCATGTCCGTTAGACAAGCCTATATTAGCATATTTTTATTTAATTTTCAAGTATATTTAGTTAATTTCTTTAAAATTTTATGATATAATTAAAAAAATTTCAATAAAAGACTTGTCCACAAATGAAGAAAAGAATATTCAATTACCGTCCATTATGTCTTATCTTCTTGTTTCTACTATTAGGAACAGTATTTTCTTTTTATATTGTAGGCAATATGTTAGCGACTATCATAGTATCAATAGTCATATTGCTGTTTGTAATTGTTATAGCTATACTTAAAAAGAAAGTGAAATATTTTCTTATTCCATTGGTGGCGTTCGTAATAGGAGTGGGTCTATATTTTGTCGCGATCTATTCATTTGAATCAGTGGAATATGAAAAGCCAAACACTATTATAGCTCGCATATATAATGTATCAGATATTGAAGACGGATCAATGAGAGTATATGCTGATAGCTGTAAGTTCGACGGTGAAGAAGTCGATTTCAAAATCGCAATATACATATATGACTATACAAATATGTTTCAAGATATAGATATAGGCAGTGTGATATCTTTTACTCCATACAATTTTTATAAATCAGATTTGTTTTATAGCGAAGTGCCGAATTCGTATCTATTTTCTAAAAATATAAAATATACTATTTCAGTATTAGCGAAAGATATCACATATATTGATACCGATATTACCTTTGCGGAGCAAATCAAGGAAAATATAAAAGAAAATCTCACAAATGGTCTCTCAAACGAAAATGCAGATATAGCATATTCATCGCTGTTTGGTGAGACTTATGTGCTGAGCGAAAGTCAGAATCTAAACTTCCAACTAGCAGGAGTCTCGCATCTTTTAGCCGTATCCGGTATGCACATAGTGATAATCGTAGCAATATTAAATAAATTCTTTGATCTAGTGCGTATCAAGAAATGGTATAGGTTAGTGGCAATGACTATTATTTTGTTTCTCTACCTATACATGTGCAATTTCACAATATCAGCTCTCCGTGCAACGATCATGGCAATAGTATTGCTGTTCGCTCCATTAGTGAGAAGAGAATACGATGCACTATCTTCGATTGGTTTTGCAGGGATCATATGCCTGCTCGTTAATCCTCTATCTGCATTTGATGCCGGATTTTTGATGAGTTTTGCTTGTGTCGTGGGAATAGTGATTTTATTTAAACCTATCAAATCTGCGCTTATGTCAATGAAAATGCCTAAATGGTTAGCTGAGAGCATAGGTATGAGCGTTGCGACTAATGTATCACTGATTTTTATCATGGCATTTTTCTTTGAAAATGTAAATCTGATATCAATATTAGCTAATATCATACTTATCCCTATATTCACTTTTGCTTTTATAATAGTATTTGTATTATCATTCGTGTCGCTCGTATTGCCTTTCATTACCTATGTTTTGTATCCACTAAATTATGTCTTTGATTTCATAAATGTGGTAGCAAATGTAATGGGCGGATTACCTATATCAAACTTTACTACCATATCTATCGAATATTATACTACTTTAATTTATATGGTGATTATCCTTCTCATCAGTAGGTCATGCGTAGCTGACAGAGCCACAAAAGTAATAATGTCACTTCCATTAGTTGCATTATTAGTCGTATGCATGGTATAATATACACATGAAGTTTATAGAATTAAGTAAAGCACTCAAGACCAATATTGATCATGTATATTCATTGATAGGGGATGATATTTTTCTCATTAGACAAGCTCTATTAAATATTAAAAAATATACAATATCCGATCTAGAAGAGTTTAATTATACTCGTTTAGATGCCGAGAAGATGAAGAAGGATGAGCTGGAAGCAAACATCATGACTCTACCTATCAGTAATGATTATCGACTCGTGGTCTTGGATAATCCAAATAGCGATATAATAAATTTTATCAAAAAGTATGACTTTTCTGATAGTGCTACAGTCATAGTGCTCATTAATCCAAGTAAAACAAATTGCGGTACATTGGTAGATTGCACGAAGCTGGATAGGATAGATATCAATAAATATGTTTTAAATTATCTAGCAAAATCAAAACTCTCAATACACGAGCAGGCATTGGATTATATCATTGATTCTACGAGTGCGGATATGGCAAAGATCAATGCAGAGCTCAATAAATTGACAGCTTACTGTCTCGGCGAAGGTATAAATACGATTGATATAAATACCGCTACGAATTTAGTCTCAGACTCAAAAGATTATGTCATTTATATGCTCACGACAGCTATTGACAAGAAAAATTATAAAGAATATCAAAAGATTCTAAATGAAATGATAAAATCTCAGTCTGCAGGAGATATATTTTCGTATTTAGGTAGGTATTTTAGACGAATGCAATATATCGCGATAGACAAAAATGATGATGAAATAGCTAGTGTTCTAAATATTAAACCATATGCAATAAAAATGTCGCGTCAGTGCATAGCACAGAATGGCGTACGATATTACATCAATCTTTATCAGAAATATGTAGACCTTGACCAAAAGATAAAGATGGGCAAGATATCCGTCATTAATGCATTGTACGAGCTGATCTTTTAAGGAAATAATATGATATATCAAGAGATAATACCAGAAAAAATCATTTATACAAGGAAAAAGAGTATTAGCCTTATTATAAATAACGATGCTGAGTTGATCGTGCGAGCACCTCTGAATTGTCCAAATAGTAAGATATATGATTTTATCCTCAAAAAATCAAACTGGATAATCAAGAAAAAGGATGAAATAAGGAGTCAATCTCAATACAATAAATTGACTCTGCAAGAAGGTGAAAATATATTTGTCTTCGGTCGTCCGTTTAAAATTGTTTTGATAGATAGCAATAGAGTAAGGATCATAGAGGATAAAATATATTTACCGAGACTAAATACTCGCACGCGACTTGTTAATAGTCTAGCGCGATTGGCACGCGACTATATAAGCAGGCGAGTAGAATATTACGCTCGCAAATACGATCTAAAATATAAATCAATACGAATCACCAGTGCACATACGAGGTGGGGCTCATGTAGCTATTATAATCGACTGAACTTTACATACAAATTGATTATGTGCCCAGAATTTGTCATAGACTATATAATAGTACATGAATTGAGCCATACATTGGTAAAAAATCACAGTAAAGGCTTCTATAAGCAAGTAGCATCTATCTTGCCTAACTACAAAGAAGCAGAGCAGTGGCTAAAAGATAATAGAAAAATAATAATGATGATATAAAAAGCACGGACTATGCCGTGCTTTATTTTTACCCGAAAATAATATTATTTTGCGCTGTATTGACTTAGACGCGATTTTTTTCTATTCGCGGTAGCTTTTTGTAAAATACCCTTTGAAACTGCAGAATCAATCAATGAGAAAGTCTCACTTAATAGTTTAGATGCATTCTCGCTTTCATTATTATCGACAGCTGCTTTATACTTCTTGATGTATGTAGCGATCTTTGATTTATAAGATTTGTTTTCCATAGTCTGTCTATCGATAACAAGAATTCGTTTCTTAGCAGATTTAATATTAGCCATGCAAACCTCCATTTCGCTTGTTAGTATATCAAATAATAAAATAAAATGCAAGTCCTTTCACAATATTTTTCTAAATTCATAAATTATTATATATGTTACAGAAATTGAAGCCTACTATTGCCATAATCGATAGTGGGATAGGTGGGCTTAGTGTTTTGAATCAATTAATAGATAGATATCATTCAGGTAACT
The DNA here is from genome assembly GCA_944377465.1 of uncultured Clostridia bacterium. Taxonomy (GTDB): domain Bacteria; phylum Bacillota; class Clostridia; order Christensenellales; family UBA1242; genus Onthoplasma. The sequence continues at coordinate 12,674 of CALWFA010000003.1, read as the reverse complement.
ATATCTATTTCGCTGACAATCTATATATGCCGTATGGTAATAAGACTAAACAATTTATAGCTCAGCGCGTCAAGAATATTATCCAATTTTTAAAAGACAAATATAATCCAGATGTAATTATTTTAGCATGCAATACAGCCTCTAGTATATTAAAGGATGAGAAAATCGATAATGTAGTATGTATGAAATTTAGTAAAGCTTATAGATATTTAGCGACTCCACTTACGAAAAGGATATTAAAAGGTGTTGATATCTTAGCCGATTCTACTTTAGCCCGAAATATTGAAAACAATATATTCAATAGAGAGAAATTGGAAAAGATTATCAAAAAGCACATAAAGAAAAATAAACTGGATAGTCTAGAATCCCTCGTGCTTGGCTGTACACATTACGAGCTGGTGGCGGAGATCTTTGAGAAATATTGTCCTAATACGCAGATTATAAATAACAGCAAGTACATACTTAACAATATTATATACTCACCACAGCAAGATGAATGTAATGTAGAATATATTTTATCAAAACAAAGCCTAAAGTATAGTCTAAAATTAATGAGATTAACAAGGAGATGATATGTGTGGTATATATGGTTATATAGGTAAGCTAAATGCTTATGAAAAAGTGCTAGAAGGACTAAAGTTATTACAATATAGAGGTTACGATTCATGTGGCATTGCTTATTATGGCAATGGCTTTCAAATCAATAAAGCTATAGGCACATTGGATAATCTAGAAAAAGTAGATAAAGAGACAAAGATTGCTTTTGGGCATACGCGTTGGGCGACAAACGGGGCAGTAAATATCAATAATACTCACCCTCATGTATCTTTTGACAAAGCTTTTACTATCGTACATAATGGCATAATCAAGAATGCAGATAGTATTAAAGATAGTCTTATAAAGCAAGACATAGCTTTTTACTCGGATACCGACACAGAAGTAATAGCGAATTTACTTGCTTATCTACCCGGTAAAATAGATAATAGAGTAAAGCAGTTATTCAATATTCTAGAAGGTAGCTATTCGCTGATCATCGGATATAAGAATGGAGATATATATTTAGTCAAGAAGTTTAGCCCATTGAATTTATTGCAAGCGGAAGACGGTATTTATATCTCTAGTGATATATCCAGTCTAAAGCAGGGAGAGCTATATACAATGCAAGATAATGATATCATAAAGATATCTAAAAATAGCATATCAAATATCACAAATCATCAAATGAATTTTGTCAAACATGAAAATAGTATTAAAGCATACACCCTAGGCAAGTTTAAGCATTATATGCAAAAAGAGATATATGAGACACCGATATCAATCGAAAATACATATTATTATCTGAAAAATCAAAAGATAAGAAAGATATTCAAACATTACAATAAATTTACATTTATCGGTTGCGGTACGGCATATCATTCATGTCTAGTCGGTGAGAGACTCTTTAGAGAAAAGCTGAAATACGAGGCAAATAGTGAACTGGCATCTAATTACGAACTTAATAAAAGTATTTCAAGGCATCATCTGCATATAATAGTGAGTCAGAGTGGAGAGACAGCAGATTGCATTAAGGTGGCGGAGAAGATTAGAGCCTGCCATGGCAAATTATTGTTAATCACGAACGAACCTACCAGCACTATTGCACGCATGGCTGATTACTTAATACTTACAAAGGCAAATAAGGAGCTAGCGGTCGCTAGTACAAAGACTTATTGTTGTCAGCTATTTGTTTTTGCCTATATATGTCATGTGCTTAAAGATAAAAACTATGATATTAATATTTGTCAATTTACTAAAATACTTAATGATTATATGACTAATATCAAAGTCACTTCACTAGTAGAGAAATTACAATCATCAGACAAAATGATATTGATAGGTAGGGATATTGACTATATCTCATTACTGGAGGCTAGCCTAAAGATTAGAGAGATTGACTACATCTATACCATACCAATGTATTCGGGCGAACTAAAGCATGGAACTTTGTCGCTAATAGATGAAAATAGTAATATTTTGGCGTTAAATACTTCTGACGATATAGACAAATTAGAAGTCGTCAAAAATGAAATAGAATCGCGTGGGGGAAGTGTGATTTTTATAGATAAGCTATATAGAATAGATAAAAGTATTGATGAATATTATAAACCTATCTTTTCAATAATTCCATTTCAAATACTCAGCTATGAGATCGCTATATCAAAAGGATACAATCCAGACATGCCAAAAAATCTAGCAAAAAGTGTCACAGTGGAGTAGAGTATAATAGAAAGAAGTGGCTATACATACCACTTCTTTTTTTGATCCAAAATCTCTTTGTTCATTATATTGATTAAATAATCTTTAGGTCGTATATTGATTTCGTCTGATTTGCTGGTATCATCTTCTATATAATAAGATACTTCAGAGTATTTGAAAATATTTTCATCTAAAATTTCTACTATTCCAGATTGATTAGAAATCGTGTCTAGTAGTATAGTTTGGTCGTCACACTTTTTATATATAGAATATGATTTACTTTTCCTTGCGTCAAAGGAGATAGTAGCGCCTGCCTTATTTACCGCGACGCTAAATATAAAGTCGTGGTCAATGTCTATAGATTCTGGAGCGTAATCATCTTTAAAATAGTCATATGCGATATATCTTTCCGCTATGCCATTAGGTGATATTAGACGCTGATTTTCTTCTAATTCTACGATATCATATGGCAATTTATGTATATTGTCTGGCTGTTTGAAATCATCAGGGGAATGGTCAGAATAAAGGTAAGATAAAATTGATTTATTTATTTCAGTAGTCTCGATAGAGCTAAGCATCCCGTCTGGAAGATAGTTGTCTTTCAGATCACTGATCCAGCAGAGCAGGGTATGCTCACTTGTATAAGATATATTATAAATATCCGTATTATTTTCTCCATTATACGCTGTACCAGTCTTGCTGGCAACTGGGATAGATAGAGAATTTAGCCTTTTGGCGCTACCTTGAGTGGCGGTGTCCTTTAGCATGTCGTTGATAAGGAAACAATCACCTTCCTCAAATATTCTGTTTTGATAATCGGTATGCTGATATATAATATTTCCTTCTGGATCTATGATCTTGTCTATAAACGATATGCCTCTGTCTACACCTTGATTTGCCAAAATGGAGTAGGCGGATAATAGGTCTTTTAGATATATACCCTTTTTAGTACTTCCTAGAGCTAGACTAAGATTTAGATCGGATTTTTCTATATTAATACCCATATCTAGTAGACAATCATAGGATCTATTTAGCCCGAGATAATCTAATGCTTTGACTGCTGGGATATTTAACGAATTAGACAGGGCGTATCGAGTCGACACTAATCCATGGTATTTGTTATCTGCATTTTTTGGTGAGAAGCCAGAATAATCGATTTCTTCGTCCAATATAGGAGTAGCTGGTGTCAATATATTGTGTATTATACATGGCAAATACACCGCTAATGGCTTAAGAGTAGATGCTGGTTGTCGTCTTAGATTATGTAGATTAAAATTGCTACCTGCATAGTATGCTAGCATCTTCCCTTCATTACTGATGACCATATTTAGACTGTCTAGATTGCTATTATACTTTTCTTCGCAAGGAATGATGACATCTGTATTTGCTTTAATGACGGCGTCCTGTAGGTCATCATCTTTGAATGTGATTATTTCATATTTTCGATTAATAAGCTCTCGTTCGCTGATATTTAGTAAACTGCACGCTTCATATATGGCTTCTTCTTCATAAGAATGGTCATAGTCGGCATATTCAGAAAGTACGATAGGGGAAGCGGTGACTTGGTTATAATCTTTTTCGCTAATACTACCATTCTCAAACATCGCTTTTGCTACAAAATTTTTCCTTTTTAGAGAATTTTCATAATTTATTTTTGGAGAATATTGCAATGGAGATTTTATAATACCCGCTAGACAGCAGGCTTCATTGATAGTCAAATCTTTTGCTGATTTATTAAAATATATTTTACTAGCATTTTCTATCCCGTATGCGTTTGAGCCAAAGTAAATTGTATTTAGATACATCTCTAATATTTCATCTTTTTCAAATTGTTTTTCCATTTTTATAGACAATACCAGCTCTTTGATTTTTCTAGAATAGGTCTTTTCATTTGTTAATAATGTGTTTTTTATGAGCTGTTGGCTAATGGTGGATGCTCCTTGAGACTTAGATCCATTCACCATATTTACTAGTCCTGCCTTTACTATACGCTTAAGGTCGTAGCCGTTGTGTGAATAAAATCTCTTGTCCTCTGTATCAATAAAAGCATCTAATACATATTTTGGCAGAGCCTCGATCTCTATAATCGACCGATTAGTATTGTAAAGTGTGCTATCTTTGCCGTTTGCACTATATACTTTTACACCATTATTTGTGCTAGTCAATCTATTTATGTCTAGGTCATATTTATTGTAAATCACTGAGACAGTTATTAGCCCTGACAAAAAGATGAGACATATCAGAATCGATATTATCATTATTACCTTTTTTAATTTTTGTCGTGTCGTATTTTTCATCAATCTAGTATTTGCAAAATGAGATTTTTCATAACTAAAATGCGAAATTAGTTGAAAAATACTTTATATTATATTATAATAATTAATACTATGAAAAGTGTACAAAAGGAAAATTCTCAGATAGTTAGCAATAGTTATCAAGGGAAAAAATATCACATAGTGACTTATGGCTGTCAGATGAATGTACACGAGTCAGAGAAGCTTCGTGGTATTTTGTCAGTGTTGAATATGAGTGAGACAGAAGACATCGATAAGGCGGATGTCATAGTTTTTAACACATGTTGCATTAGAGAAGGGGCGGAAGATAGGGCATATAACAATGTGATTGCCTTGAAGCCTATCAAAGAGCAAGATCCTAGCAAAGTAATAGTCATGTGTGGTTGTATGCCACAGCAAAAAAAAGGCAAATATAATCTTAAGGAGAAATTGCCTTTTGTAGACATTATAATCGGCACTCATAATATGAATATGCTGGATCAATATTTGCTAAAGCACGCCATTACTGGCGAACAAATTTATGACATCATTGAAAAGCCTGTCACAGGTATGGATAACGCGAAAGCAATTCGCGACGATCATCTCAATGCGTATGTCAATATTATATATGGTTGCAATAAATTTTGCACATATTGTATAGTGCCATATGTCCGCGGGAGAGAGAGCAGTAGATTGCCACAAGATATTTATCTAGAAGTGCGGGATTTGGTACAAAATCAAGGCTATAAGTATATCACCTTGTTAGGTCAAAATGTGAATTCATATGGCAAAGATCTAAAATATCCGATGTCTTTTGCAGAGCTATTGAAATATCTTTGCACCATAGAAGGTGACTTTAAGATCAAATTTATGACATCGCATCCTATGGACTTTACTGACGATATTATCAAAGTAATGAAGACAGAATATAAGGTGGCGAAGACCCTGCATCTGCCGGTCCAGTCAGGTAGCAGTCGAATCCTAGCAAAGATGAATCGTCATTATAATGTTAAACATTATATGGGGATAATCAAGAGAATAAAGCGTGCGATACCAAATATCTCTTTGTCTACGGATATTATAGTAGGCTTCCCAGGTGAGACAGTACGAGATTTTGAGATGACATTAAAGCTATTAAAGAAAGTAAAATTTGATCAAGTGTTTGCTTTCATGTACTCAAAGCGAACGGGTACACCAGCAGCTACCTTTGAAAATCAAATAGATGAGAAAGAAAAAAATGTCAGACTCAATAAACTATTAAGATTACAAAAAATGATCCAAAAGGAGCAGATTAAGAAATATTTTAATAAGACCTATGATTGTCTGATACGCCATATCAATGGTGTGGCTGTGGGCATCACTGACGGTGGGAAAGAGATCTATATCCCAGGTTATAAATATGTAAATCAAAATTATTTCGCACCCGTAAAAGTCGAAAATATAAGAAATCATAAGCTATCGGGAGTAATTAAATGAGTGTAGATACGACGAATGATAAAAAAAAGACTAATAACAAAGATGGCTCACCAATGATCACCCAATATGAAGCCCTAAAAGAAGAATACAAAGATTGTATTCTATTCTTTCGTCTCGGGGACTTCTATGAGATGTTTAATGAAGACGCGATAATTGCTAGTAAAGAATTAGATTTGACTCTTACAGGAAAGGATTGCTCTAGAGCGGAGCGCGCTCCTATGTGTGGAGTACCTTACCATGCTTATGAGAGTTATGTGCAGAAATTAATAGAGAGAGGCTACAAAGTCGCTATCTGTGAGCAGATGGAACAGCCTGGTAAAAAGCTTGTTCGTCGAGATGTCGTCCGTGTGATTACTCCTGGTACTGTGATAGATAGTTCAATGCTGATTGAAAATTGTAATACATATATAATGTGTATATACAAGTCAAAAAACACTATATCTTATGCATATAGTGATATCTCTACTGGTGAAATATATGTGTCAGAGTATTCTGGAGAAAATTGGCTCGGATATATCAATGACCAAATCGTACGCGTCATGCCGTCAGAAATCATATGCAACGCAGAGATGCTCTCTGCATCAAATGATCTGCCTTGCGTACAATCAAATACTAAATTTCGCTTCAGTGCTTATTATGAATGGGCTTTTAATTATTATGATGCGGAAAAGACAGTATTAAAGCAATATAATATAAAGTCTATAAAAGGTTATGATTTTGACTCGAAAAACTGCGTCATAGCCGTGGGTGCATTGCTTGAATATTTCCTTGAGACTCAAAAACGCGAGCTAAAGCACATAAAGATGCCTAGATTATTACGCGATGAACAATTTATGTACATAGACACAAACACTCGTAGAAATCTCGAAATAGAGCAGACAATGCGAGAAAATTCCAAATATGGTAGTCTATTATGGGTGATAGACAAGACTTGTACAAATGGTGGGTCTAGAATGCTGAGAAACTGGCTGAGACAGCCGTTGCAAGACAAGAACGCCATAAATGATAGATTAGATATGGTAGAGGCACTATGTAATGATGCACTTTCTCGTGCCGATCTAAAGAATTGCTTATCCAAAGTGCAGGATATTGAAAGAATAGTGGGTAAAATCGCGTATGGTAATCTCACGCCTAAGGATTGCCTAGCGCTAGCTACATCATTGGCTGAGACTCCGAATATTAAGACTGTGCTCAATCGTACTAATAATGAGCAATTAATGAGACTATCAAATAATCTCGTCGATACCACAGCAATATCAGATCTAATCAATGCTACTATCATCGATTCACCACCAGCACTTATGAAAGACGGCGGATACATTAGACCGGGCTTTAATTCTTCGCTAGATAGATTACGAGATTTGAAGCGAAATGCAGAAGATTATATATTGCAAATACAAAACAATGAGCGAGAGAAAACAGGCATCAAAAATCTAAAGATCGGCTATAATAAAGTATTTGGATACTATCTAGAAGTAAATAAAATGTATAGTGATCTGGTGCCTTTTAATTATATCCGAAAGCAAACGATCTCAAACAATGAGAGATATATCACAGAAGAACTAAAAAAATTCGAAGAAGAAGTGCTGACCAGTCACGAAGATGCTATTAAGCTAGAGTCTCAGATATTTGCTAACCTAAAAGAGCAACTACTAAATAATACAGAGATTATGCAACAGGTCGCAAACATCATCTCAGTGGTGGATTGTATCTACTCACTTAGCACTGTGGCAGTTGAGAATGATTATTGCAAGCCTAATATTACTGAAGGCAAACAGATCAATATAGTAGCTGGGCGTCATCCAGTAGTAGAGAAGATGATGAAAGGACAGGATTTCATTCCTAATGATTGCAAGCTAAACGACGCCGAGCAACGCACTATGATTTTGACCGGACCAAACATGGCAGGTAAATCGACTTTCATGCGTCAAGTTGCCCTTATCACATATCTAGCGCATATAGGGAGCTTCGTACCAGCTAGCAGTGCAGATATTTGTATTATAGATAGGATTTTCACTCGTATAGGAGCCAGTGATGATCTGTCTGTAGGGCAATCGACTTTCATGGTTGAGATGATAGAAGTCGCAAATATTCTAAATTATTGTACAAACAATAGTCTGATCATTCTAGATGAAGTAGGTAGAGGGACTTCGACATTTGATGGACTGTCTATCGCATGGGCGGTCGTAGAGTATTTGTCCAAAAACTTAAAAGCAAAGACTCTATTTGCTACACACTATCATGAGTTAATGCAACTAGAAGGTCTATATGAGGGTGTAAAGAATTTCTGCATATCAATCAAAGAAATAGGCGGTAAACTAGTATTCTTGCGTAAAATCATGCGTGGTAGTGCGACTCGAAGCTATGGTATAGAAGTTGCTAGTTTAGCAGGTTTACCAGAGAGCATCGTCAATAGAGCTAAAGAGCTTATAAAAGAGTTTGAAAGCGAAAAAATTAATGATCAGGTACAGGTGGAGAGTGAAATCATCGATACATTAAAAGATATCGATGTGAACAAACTTTCTCCATTGACCGCATTTGACACGCTGGTGCACCTTGTAGAATTAGTGAAATGATAAGAAAAATTAAGGAGATATATGGCTATAAATATACTAGATAGCATGGTTATTAATAGAATTTCTGCCGGCGAAGTGGTAGAAAGCCCTTTTTCAATCGTTAAAGAACTGATAGATAACTCGTTAGATGCTGGAGCGACCAAAATTACTATAGAGATAAAAAATGGCGGGATTGATTCTATTATTGTAAAAGATAATGGTAAAGGAATAGAGCTGGATGATATTAAAAAGGCTTTTTTGCCACATGCTACTAGTAAAATAAAAGATTTAGAAGATTTAGATGCCATAATGACTCTTGGATTTCGAGGCGAGGCACTGGCTAGTATCTCAAATGTCAGTATGACAAATATGGTCACAAAGACTGAAATGAGTGACTGTGCGTATAGTATTGATGTCAATGGTGGGGAGTTTCATGAGATTATGCCTGCTACGAGTGAGACAGGTACTAAGATAGAAGTCAATAATTTGTTTTACAATACGCCAGCTAGAAGAAAGTTTTTAAAACGCCCAAAGCAAGAGGAAAATCAAATCACAAATATTATATCTCGATATATATTGGCACAACCGGATATAAACTTTAAGTATATCGCAGACGATAGGACAGTATATCAAACGGTTGGTAGTTCTTTATTGGACGCTATTTATTGTGTATATGGTGAAGAAGCTACACAAAATATTATGCCTATTGATAAAACGGTAGGAAATTTAAGACTGACTGGATATGTATCGAAGATTGGCTATAGCAAGCCCAATACAACCTATCAGACGCTTATGATCAACAATAGATATGTCATCGACGAAATTGTTTCAAAAGCTGTCTATATGGCTTTCGAAGAATATTTGATGTCGCGACAGTTTCCATTCTATGTATTGAACCTTACTATGCCTGCAGTAGATGTAGATGTTAATGTCCACCCTAGTAAAATAAATGTAAAATTTGCAAACCCTAGCAGAATTTATGATTTAGTATACACAGCAGTTCGTTCAGCGATCTATCAAGCTATCAATCCAAGTACTAAAAAGGCAAATGATGCAGAAGATCTATCAGCATCAAATAATGTTAGTGAAACACTAATTAAGACAGATCTTAATTCGTTAAAAGAAGTCTCATTGGAGCCGAATTATATCAGTACGAATAGCGATCGTAGCGTGAACCTAAAACAAACTTCGTATACTCCGATTACGATATTTGATCTAAAGACTCGCGCGACTAGTGATACTAATACACCTGTCGCTTCTAATAATTCCGATACGGGTACTTCTATAGTCGCTTCCAAAGACACTGAAAATATTGAACAATATGATATATATGATAATGTAGCTAAGGAAAACCTTGAAGAGAAAAATTCAGTAACTACACAATCAGCTGACCCTTATAAGATGGTAGAAGATTACTTAGATTATAAAATCGTAGGTGAGATTTTCGACGAATTTATCATTTTGGAGAAAGGCGAAAATATGCTTTTGCTAGATTTTCATGCTGGTCATGAGCGTCTAAACTATGATAAATTTACTAGAATGGTAGAGAATAGGCAGGTTATAGTCCAAGATTTGCTAATACCTTATACGCAAGAAATGACAGAGACGGAAGTCGATTTCATACTTTCCTTAAAGGATGAGTTAAACGAGATAGGGTTTGATATCGATTCCTTTGGCGATAAAAAGATAATAATCAATTCAGTACCTATGCAATTAAAGAACATTAGTTTAAAAGATTTTGTAGATGATCTAATCCACGACATGAAAAATCTAAAGCCGAATATGAATAATGAAATTAGGCACTATCTAATGCAAAAAGCATGCAAAAGTAGTGTGAAATCGGGAATGAGTCTAAGTGAAATGGAGATAAAAGAGTTGCTTAAAAATCTTGATATTAATAATCCAGTCCTGTTATGTCCACATGGTAGGCCGATTTTGACAGTAATATCTCGCCAGCAAATAGAAAAGTGGTTTAAACGCATAGTATGAAAAAGGTGATAATTATTACAGGACTCACTTGTAGCGGGAAGAGTGACTTAGCGATCAATATTGCAGAAAAATATAATGGCGAGATTATATCCGCTGATAGTGTACAAATATATAGAGGCTTAGACATCGGCAGTGCGAAAATTGGCAAGGACGAGATGTCTATTGTTCCGCATCATTTGATAGATATCAGAGATTTTGACGAAGATTATAATGTAGGTGACTTTATCAATGATACCGCTGACGCTTTAGATAAGATAGTGAAGCGAGATAAATTGCCGATTATTGTCGGTGGCACAGGTATGTATATCAAAGCATTAGTGAGTGGTTATTCATTAGGTGGAGCGAAATCTGATATTAAATTTCGAGATAGATACGAGCATGTGTCCCAAGAGAAAGGTAATCAATATGTTTGGGATCTTTTAAATAAAATAGATCCAGATCTAGCAAGCAAAGTACATCCAAATAACATAAAGCGAGTGATCCGTTATCTAGAGATCGCTCAAAATGGCGATCAGGATCAAGTGAACAAGACAGATGATAGCATTTTAAAAGATTATGATGTGTTGTTATTAGGGATAATAGATGAGCGAGAGAAAATATATGCGAAAATTAACGACAGAGTAGATCATATGATAGATATGGGTCTTGAGACAGAAGTTCGAGATTTGATCAAGCGAGGAGCTACAAGAGAGACTCATTCGATGAATTCGATAGGATATAAGGAATGGTTTGATTATTTCGAAGGAAAAATAGATTATGATAAATTGATCGATCTAATAAAACAACACACTAGAAACTATTGCAAAAGACAGTTGACATTTATGAAGACTATTCCAAATATAGAAATATGCACGGTGGAGCAGGCGAGTAAGCGAATTAAGGAGTTTTTAAATGATAGAGATAGATGATAAAATTATAAATTTTTTGAATGATTGCGAAAAAGAATGTAAGGCAAGATTTGACGAGATTGATTCAGTAGAATTTCAAAATCAATTAAAAGTCTTAAACGCCTTTAATAAAAATAAAATACAATCTTATCATTTTATTGGTAGTAGCGGATATGGGCACAATGATATAGGCAAGGAAAAACTATCTGCAGTTTTTGCTGACATTTTCCACACAGAAAGTGCTTTTGTGTCTCCGCTTATTAGCTGTGGGACTGAGGCTATTAGTCAATCTCTATTAGGTATCCTGCGTCCAAATGATTGTATGCTGTGTATATCTGGGACGCCTTATGATACTTTAAAGCAGGTGATATATGGAGTAGAAGGGAAGGATGTAGGGTCGTTGAAAGACTATCATATCAAGTATCATGAAGTAGACTTAGTAAATAATGACTTTGATAAGGATAGAGTACTAAAGGCAATACGGAAGTTAAAGCCCAAACTAATATATATTCAGCGATCTAGAGGATATTCGCTACGCAATGCATTGACGATTCTGCAAATAGAAAATATTATCAAAATCATTCGCTCTGTATCAAAAGCGTATATAGTAGTAGATAATTGTTATGGCGAGTTTACTGAGACTAAAGAGCCCACAGATGTCGGAGCAGATTTAGTGATTGGCTCACTATTAAAGAACATGGGTGGGGGCATTGCTCCTACAGGAGGATACATAGCAGGTAAGAGTGAGCTAATAGAGCTGATTTCATATAAAATGACCAGCCCTGCATTGGGAGTTGACACAGGATCTTATGAGCCAGGATATAAATCATTTTTTGAAGGAGTCTTCTTGTCACCGCATGTGGTAGCTCAAGCAAAGAAACTGGTTTTACTGGCTAGTCTTGCTTTGACTAAAATGGGGTATACTACCACACCAAAAATCGATGATCCAATTAGCGATATTGTATGTTGTATCAATTTTAAGGACAAAGATAAATTAGTAAAATTTACTCGTGCCATACAGACTGCGAGTGCTATAGATAGCGACACAGTCTTAGAAGCAGGGGAGATGGATGGATATGAAGATTTGATTATTATGGCTAGTGGCAGTTTTAATCAAGGAAGTAGCATCGAGCTTAGTTGTGATGGTCCTATGCGCGAGCCATATGCAGGATATTTGCAAGGTTCTCTTAGTTATGCACATGGGAAGATTGGTCTAATGAACGCTATCAAATCAATATGGGAATAATAAACAAAGACAT
>CALWFA010000002.1 GCA_944377465.1 uncultured Clostridia bacterium | reverse complement strand
TGCCTCCCGTAGGAGTCTGGACCGTATCTCAGTTCCAGTGTGGCCGATCATCCTCTCAGATCGGCTAAGCATCATCGCCTTGGTAGGCCGTTACCCCACCAACAAGCTAATGCTACGCGAGCTCATCTCTATTCGATAAATCTTTCACCCCGGATACTTATGTATCTGTGGTCCTATGCGGTATTAGCAGTCGTTTCCAACTGTTATCCCCCAGACAGAGGTAGATTACTCACGCGTTACTCACCCGTCCGCCACTAAGGGTAAGCATTCCACTCAGCATTCTACACTAGGCTTTAATTCAACCTGTGTCGTCTATTCTCACTAATCGAGTCCTGCGATCAATAAATCACTAATCACAAGAAAGCGAACTATCATATGATAGTAGAACACTCAGTGGAACACTTAACCTCCGTTCGACTTGCATGTCTAAAGCACGCCGCCAGCGTTTGTCCTGAGCCAGGATCAAACTCTACAAAAAAATATTCGCTTTATTTCATTTGAAAACAAGTTTTCAAATTTCAACTTATGCTCTATTTTTTTGTTATCCCCATTTCGCAACTGCTCATGGGGACCCCGAATAAATATTACTCGGGAATAAAGCATCAACGAATTGCTACAAAGTAGCATTTTTTATAAAATAACCTTGCTCATTCGCTTGGCTAATTTCCGTTGTCTAAAAAACTTGGAATTGATAAGAATAATTCATTACGAATCTTGTTCCGACTATTGTCTAAACATCTTACCATTGTACTTATTAAGATATAAATTGTCCTAACGAACTTATCGTTCGACATCCTGCTCATGCTGAATGCAATATTAAGATACCACATAATAAAAACTTTGTCAACAGTTTTTTGAAAAATTTTTAAAAAATTTTAAACTTTTTTTAAATTTTTTCCCTTAGAAAGCCTTTTTTGCCCTTTTACCCGCCTTTTTGACCCAAAATAGAGCCTAAATCGGCATTTTTTAGGTTACTTTTACTGATTTTGATAAGAAAAAATTTTCTAAAAACAGTCAAAATTTTTATTTGGCACATGAAATTTTTGCTTTCCCGACCTGAAAATTTGTCAGAAATCTCTTCTTTGGTAGACAAAAACACCCTCTCAAAAAGATAATTTGATAATGTAAAGCACCCAATCTAAGATCCTATAGCGCATTTTTAGATAAAAAATAAGCACATGAAATTACTCCAGTGCTTATCTACTATTATATCTAGTCGCTCACTTCTACTGAAAGTGCTGAGCATGCTAGTAAATTCTCTGCGCTAATATTTAGCCAACTGAAACTAAGAGATCTAATACCTAAAACTTCATCAGCTTTTAAGATAGCATTTTCTGCATTGCTATAAGTCTGATCTTTAGCTTCAAATACGGTCACATTATCACTATTTATCACACTAATATTCACTTTGACTTCTTCTAAATCGTTTTCAAAGTAATGGAAACGGATAGTGTACCAGCCGTCCTCTAAAGTCACTGCCCCGTCGTCACTAGTCGCTGTCTCATTTGCTTCCTCGCTGGATCCTTCTGCTATGTATCCTACTTTCAATCCTTCTGCATACTTCCTTACGAAGAGTGAACGCTCTGTATTATACTCTTGATATTCACTAACGGCATTTAATGAAATCGTATAATTAAAGCCGTCGCCAGTGGCATAATCACTACCTAGTAGATTTAATCTAGCCGAAACGATCATACCGTCTTCGTCCCAATCGAGATTATTGTCAGTACTATCAAATATCACTTGCGGTCCAGTCTGATCGCCGTCACTATTTAGATAAATCATATCCGAGTCTGCATCATAAGTAGTATTACCTAAAAACACATTCGTAGCACCAGTGTCAGATGATAGATCTGCATTGAATATTGCTCTCCACTGACTGTTTGATGGCTCTATGTCATCTGTACATGCACTGAGCATAAACACACACGGAACCAATAAAAGTGCGATAATAAAATACTTGAAAGATTTTCTTACACCACTCATAAAATATCCCCCTTATATTACTTTAATAATATCAAAATATGTCGATATAGTCAAATGATTTTTGTTTTGAACGAATTTATTTAACTAAAAGTATACTGCCACATCGCTATTATACTTTATTCAGTAGGGATTTGGTCGAGCAACACTCCATCTACATCTTCTAATAGAGCAAAAGCAACATTTATAATATCTTGAAATTGTAAATCGGATACGAGCTTGTATTCCGCCTGCAGTGCTGTACCAATATTCACATTTATATATTTATCCTTAACATCGTCATAATTGCTCGGAGCAGAAACTATCTCTTTCTCTATCAGTTCACCTATAGTACTGGTCGTCAACGCGTCACTAATCGCGCTAGGGATCTGATCTAGTACGATATTATTGGGGTTATCTATGAGGCTCAGTACTCCACTATCCATCTGATCGTAAAATACTTCAGCTAAAGTTAATCTATCTATCACATTCCCATTCACAAATTCATCTACAGTGTATTTTGCAATAGCTCCTAATATCCCTTGCACTTCTACGCCATTGTCTAAGACTGTGCCATTTACTATATCATAACCGAATATCTCTGCTAATTGCATTTTCTCTATAGTCTTGTCATAATCTGCTATCACGCTAGTCAAAGGTAAATATTTCAGAGTGATATCCACCATATTGTCGTAGATATAGAAAGCGTGTCCTTTGACTATTATTTGCTGATCTCCTAGTGAATAGTCGAAGCCGACCGGATCCGAATATTTTTCATTAGAAAATGACTTGTATAGCTGTCCATCGCTATCACTATAATAATATGTGATAGACTTATCAAACACATCTTCCATAAGCGTCGGATCAAGAGTGTCTTTTAATTCCTCCGCACTGATATTTGAGATTTTGTCTGCCACTGCGCTACGCAACTCTGAAAATGGGACAGATTTTAGATCCGATATATCTATCCCCGCTATCTCATCTCCAATATCGATACCAAAATCTGATTTCAAATTATTCAAAGTGTAACTATCAAAGTTATTTGCAAGATTATAAGTATGACGCACAAATTCATTGAGAGTAAGATTGTCAAGTTCTTCATTGTTTGTCCCAATGTCTTGCTTGAAAGTCTTATTTATCCAATTAATAGAGACATTGAAGTAAAAGAAAGCACACAAGCCAGCTATCAGCAATATTCCCACTAAAAAGCCTATAAATGATCCAAAAAAGAATGTACCTACATGTGAACCATTTTTCTTGCGCTCTATCTTCCCCAACTGTCTATTCATATTTTCCCCTACTTATATTATTGCACAAAATGAATTAAAATAAAAACGAATTCGCACGCCATTCAGAATTTTTACGACATTTTCTATAAGTATTTAGTATTTTATCGATCAATTTATCGTGCAACTATCTTATAAAAATGAATTATATAAGATGATTTTAGCATACTTTTAGTTTTATAAAATCACTATACTGCACCCTGCATTTAGTAAATACAATTCACGATCTGCGATCAGATCTGGGCAATACTCTACTGCTATCCTTCTCACTATATTTTTTTCAGTCCATTTGTCACAACAAGTATAATTTTCTATTATCCCGCGTCGCTTTAGTTCCTCGCATTTCTTCAAGAATGCCACTTTGATCGCTCCGCCTATGCCATGACTGCCATAGCCGTGAATGACTTTCATCACCTTGAAGCCACCCCTTTTATAACTATCCACTTCGACTAAAAACTGAGCGATCGCTTCGCTCACTGTCTGCTGATTTGATTTTATATCAATGGTAATTAATTTCATGTAATGATGATATCAAAAAATATAGTTTCAGTCAATTAGTTGCATTCACCTACTCATACAAAAATTATTCTGCATTTGTAGATAAAGCCAGCATTAGCTAATCATGCATGCTATCTCATTATATAATAAAAAAGCGGGATCTGCCCGCTCATTATTAGACATTAGGAGTAGTCTCGACTCCTGCTATCAGCTCATCAAATTTTCCTTTGATCTCGTCACAGATCATATTAAATGTAGATTTATCAATCTTGTTAAATTCATTCGTCACCACATTCGTATGACCATTATTCATATATGTCTGTATGAATCTCGCTATCTCGCCAGCTTCGTTTAGTTCGAACTTAAATGTATATTCATGATTTGATTCAATAGCGGTCATGATGAAACTATTACTCTCTTGATTAAAGCTGAGCTCCACATTAGAATATGCTGAAATAAATCCTTTCTTTAGCGAATAAACCATCGATTCGATGAGATTGTATCCTACAGTCTGAGTATGAGTGCTGATTGAGCCATCTTCCTCTACCGAAAGACCATGCACTTCGCCATTTTCTAATATGTTGATATTTTTGTAATCCGAATCAGCTAAAGCACCACTGGTCTTGCTGACGACTAGCTGACCAGATATCTGATCATCTGTACCACTCGACATATTTACTTGGATATAATTTGCATCACAAGTAGCATCTACAGCGGATAAATAATTGCCATATATCGAGATCGTATGAATATCATTAGTGGTGTATTCTAGCTCATCATCGTATGTCGTCTCGCTTATCTCCCGTAGATCTATAGATACATTATCACCCTCTCCATATCCAAAATCTCTAGTATAAGAAATATGAGATAACATGCCTTCACTATCGATTGAGACCGTGGCTGAACTGTCTGTAGTGGTAGATGACAACACATATGTCGAGCCAGCCTCCTGCTCCACTGTGTCGAAAGTGCTGAGTCTAGACGAAAAGTATGTCTGAATATTGCTAGGTGATGAATATATCATGTCGCTACCACTCCTATACCATACTCCCGCATCCATGTCATAATAACTAGTGTAGTCAGGTGTCCTCTCTATATAACTGCCGTTTTGGTGTGTATAGATAGAGATATTATTCCCATTTTGATGTATATTGATGGAATTGTAGCGAGTGGCAAAAGTATTCACAATACTCATGCTAATAGTAAGCTTGTCTACTACGCTCTTTAATGCGCTGATCTTTGCTACTAGCTCTGCCTTATCTACAGAATGAGCATCTGACATATCTTCCATTAGTTCTGATAAACTAGCTATTTGATCATTGATATCTGCAATATCCGCATTGATCGCTCCAATCTGTTCTGACTGATCTTTGTCAGCATCTTCGAGAGCTTCTATACGCTCAGCTAAATCGGGCAATTTGTCCTGAATAGATACTACATATGTGAGCAACACTTTATTCAATTCCTTGTAATCATCAGCCAATTCTTCTATCTGACCTTTTGACGCATCTAACTCTTCGCGCATTTGGTCAATGATGTCCTTAAGCTCATCAATCTGAGCCTGTTGCTCGTCCAAAATCTGAGAGTAATTTGCGTCAGGTGTAATACTCTCATCTTTCTTGATATCCTCTCCACCAGTCGAGCAACCAACTAAGCCTAGCAAAGTCGTAGAAGCCAGAGCTGTAGCGACTACTCGTTTAGTTCTTTTACCTATAAGTCCCATAATTTCTCCTTATTTGGAATATTATCATAAATTTATTGCATTGTCAATAAATATAATAATATAGTCTTATTATTATATATTTTGATATAAATATTGTGTTATTAGTATATATCACAAGAAATCGTACATAAAATAGCCGATTTTTCGCCGATATTTTTATTCTTAAAGGCTTAATAGATGACAAAGAAGAAATTTTTCGAGAAAAAAGAAAACAGCCTTTTACGCCGTTTTCTTTTTCTCTTTTAATTTAGTGTCTCTAAATTTAATTATCTTTGCTTTGCTCTTTTTATTGATGAAATCTGCGGTTATGGTAATTTGCTTTATATTTTCTTCGAAATGACAGCTATACATCACATCCAGCATTCGCTCCTCTAGAATCGTGCGCAAGCCTCTCGCTCCCGTCTTTAATTCTATAGCCTTTTGAGCTACTGCCGTGATAGCCTCTGGCTCAAAGGATAGATCGATACCATCCATTTTGAAAAGCTGGATATACTGCTTAGTAATAGCATTCTTCGGCTCTACTAAGATACGCTCCAAAGCATGCTCATCTAGACTATCTAGCGTAGCCACTATAGGCAAACGACCTACGAACTCTGGTATCATACCATATTTGATCAAATCTTGCGGTTGGATATTCTCGAATTTGTTTAGAGATTCTTCCACCTCTTGTTTCTTCACCGAGGCGCCAAACCCAAGTGATGTCGCACCGGTACGCTCGCTTATGATCTTGTCTAATCCGACGAATGCACCGCCACAAATAAAGAGGATATTGGTAGTGTCTATCTTAATACTCTCTTGCTGTGGATGCTTTCGTCCACCCTGTGGAGGCACAGATGCAATAGTTCCCTCCAATATTTTCAACAAAGCTTGCTGTACTCCTTCTCCGCTCACATCACGCGTGATCGACACATTTTGAGTCTTTCTAGCGATCTTGTCTATCTCATCTATATAGACGATCCCTCGCTGTGCACGCGCGATATCATAGTCTGCGTTTTGAATGAGTTTCAGTAGAATATTCTCTACATCATCCCCCACATAGCCAGCCTCTGTGAGCGCGGTAGCATCGCTGGACGCAAAAGGTACTTTCAATGTCTTTGCTAGAGTCTTTGCTAGCAAAGTCTTGCCACTGCCTGTAGGTCCTACTAGCAATATGTTTGACTTCTCGAGCTCTACCTCGTCTTGTGAATTTTCGCGCTTTATTAGATTATAATTGATTCGCTTATAATGATTATAAACAGACACTGCCAGCATCTTTTTTACTTCGTCTTGACCGATGATAAACTCATCAAGTTTTTGCTTGATTTCCTGTGGTTTCATCAGTTCGATGAAATCATTTCTATCATTATTTTTTGTGCGTGCATTGAAATCAATCAAATCTTTACAGATATTGATACAATCTTTACAGATGAAGCAATCGCCTTCTGGATTGCTAATAATGTCTGTCAGCTCACGAGCTGGTCTACCACAAAATGAACATATAGTTTCTATCTCTTTCATACTCTCCTTTATTTATAAAATACAGACAGAGCGTCTGTATTTCATTGGTATTAGTTTTTGCGTTTTTCATAAATTTTATCAATCAAACCGTATTTCAAAGCCTGCTTAGCATCAAGGAAATTGTCTCTATCTGTGTCTTTTGTAATAGTAGCCATGTCCTTACCTGTATTGTCTGACAAAATTTTATTTAAAGTCTCTCTCGTCTTCTGAATATGGCGAGCATGTATCTCAATGTCGGTAGCTTGTCCTTGCGTGCCACCTAAAGGCTGATGTATCATCACTTCGCTGTGGGGCAAGCAGATTCTCTTACCTTTAGTACCGCTCGACAAAATCACTGCTGCCATACTAGCCGCCATACCTATACATATAGTAGAAATATCGCATTTTACATACTGCATAGTGTCGTATATAGCAAGTCCTGCAGTCACGCTGCCACCTGGGCTATTGATATACATATATATATCTTTATCAGGATTTTTACCTTCTAGATATAGAAGCTGTGCCACCACAGTGTTCGCAGTGTTGTCATCTATCTCACCTGAAAGGAATACTATTCTATCCTCTAATAGACGAGAATATATGTCATAACTGCGTTCTACATTGCCGACTTGGTCGATTACCATAGGAATCATAACTTACTCTCCTTTATATTTATTTGATATTTATTTTAAATTATTATCAAACGACAAAATATCTAATATTATTTTATTTCGTTATTTTCACGCAAGAAAGTTGTCAATTTTTTCATTAGAATCTCATTTGCAATATGATTTATCATATCATTATTGACATTCTTTTTGTATTCTTCCAGCGTTTTACCAGTATTTTTTGCCATTTCTTCGAGTCTTTCGTCGATATCTTTCTCGATATTGTCAAGGTGCTCATCACGGATAAGCTTTTCTAACACTAGTCTACCCTTTACATTTCTAGCTGAATTGGTCCTAATCTCTGCCGTAAAATCATCAGATGACTTTCCGATATATTTTAGATAATCGTCGATCTTTAGACCCTGATACTTTAATTGATTTTCAAAGCCCGTATATTGACGATTGAATTCCTCTTCTACCATTACTTCTGGCGGAGTGAGCTCAGTAGAATCGATGATCGAATCTAAGATCTTATTGTCAAGTTCGAATTCGTTCGCTTCTTCCTGCTCTTTCTTGAGTCTAGCCTTGATATCTGCCTTGTAGGCATCTACTGTGTCAAACTCAGTAGAATTTGCTACAAACTCTTCGTCCAATTTAGGCATAATGCGCTCACGAATATTCTTGATCTCCACTTTGAATGTAGCTATCTTACCTGCTAGTGATTCTACATGATAATCTGCAGGGAATGTGACGATGACATCTTTCTTGTCGCCTATATTCATTCCTATCAACTGATCTTCGAAATTGTCGATAAATGACTTGCTACCAATCTTAAGCTGATAGTTCTCAGCCTTACCACCATCGAATGGCTTGCCATCGATGAAACCTTCGAAATCAAGTGTAACGAAATCGTCTGTCTTCACAGGTTGCTTAGTCTCGACTAATCTAGAAGCACGGAGAAGCTCTTTGTCTATAGCTTCGTTTACTTCTTTCTCGGTCACACGCACTTTCTTCTTTTCGAAAGTCAGACCTTTGTACGGAGCTAGAGTGAATTCTGGCACGCACTGAATGGTCAACAAAAGCTCTATACCAGTGTTGTCCAATTTCTTGATATCTAGTCTAGGTGAGTCTATAGGCTGGATATCTTCATGCTCTCTTAGGACTTGAGTATATGCAGAATAATATACTTCATCTAATGCTTCATTTACGAATGCACCAGCGCCATATGACTTCTCTATGACATTGCGTGGGGCATGTCCCTTTCTGAATCCAGGTACTGTATACTTACCCTTATTCCTCTCGTATGCAGTGTTTAAGCTAGCGTCCCACTCTTTTTGGTCCAGACTAACAGTGACTTCATAGATTCCTTTTTCTTTTTTCTCAACATTGTATTTCATTTTCTCTCCTTATAATCCCCTTAAACTCGTGTATTTTATCATATTAGTAAAATAAAATCAATCAAAATAAACAAAATATTCCTGCTATAAGCAGAAGAAGTGCAAAAAGATAAGCAAAAATGTTGATTTTTATTTTCTTCTTTTTTAGATCTACATAATCCTTGCTAAGTGGCAAAAACTCCTCATCGTCCACTTCGAGCTCATAATTTAGCGTATCGTCTATCTCTCGTCTCAATTTATCAATGGCTTTCACTCTATACTGGCACAGTGAGACTATCGCGACTGCTAGTAAAATGAGGGAAAAAAACTGACAATACTTATTTTGATTGCCTAAAATCAATAATAATACACTTATAAATAAACTCACCAAAGAAATGGTGAGCCATAAATTTAATTTGATCTTCATCTTAGAAATTCAAGAACAAGAATACGACTATCAGGATGACAGCGATGACATATGCTATCATAAAGCCGATATTTCTTCTCGATTTTGCATAATAGAAAGCAAACACTGCTGCAATAGCATACGCAATAAACTGTGCTATCGTACTCATAGCTGTCACTACTGTAGAGCTTACAGAAAAAGCGGACAAGATATATTGTACTATCAGCGCAATAGCGATGAGCATAATCGCTAGATATGCCAAGAAATTCACAAAACCATTACCTTTCATACAGCCTCCATATAGTAATATTATATCAAAAGTGTCCTAAAAATACAAACAATTTTCATTATTTTCCATTTTTTTCATAATTAAATGACATAATTGATTATTTTACTCGAATACAATTATAATCAATCTTGCGCTAGTCTATCTAGTATTGCTTGAAAATAGTCGGGTAAGTCCACTTCAAACTGCATCTTTTGATTAGTCTTTGGGTGGATGAAATTGATCTTATATGCAAAGAGTAGTTGTCCGCTCGTCTTTATGCTCTTGTCTGCTCCGCCGTACAATTTGTCTCCTACTATCGGATGATTGATAGATTTTAAATGCGCGCGTATCTGGTGTGTTCTACCAGTAGTCAGTCTACAATTAAGCAAGGTATAATGATCAAATACTTTGTCTACAGAAAAGATAGTTTTACTATATTTGCCTGTAGAATTTTGAGTAAGGATCATCTGTTCTCTATTTTTAGGATTGCGCGAAAGGAACCCTTCGACTACAAAGTCTTCTTTCAGCCTGCCTTTGATGAGAGCCTTATATTCTCGATTGAGCGTCTTGTCTTTTAATTGCTCGCTGAGTGATCTATGTGCATTATCGGTTTTTGCTACCAGCATTAGCCCGCCTGTATCTTTATCCAACCTATGTACTATGCCTGGGCGCAACTTGCCATTGATGCTGGATAGGTTTTTGATATGATACATTAGAGCATTCACTAATGTATGCGATTTGGTCGTAGCACACGGATGGACGACTAACCCAGGCTGTTTGTTAATGACTAGCAAATCATCATCTTCGTAGACTATATCTAATGGAATATTCTCTGGACTGGCGTCTATAGGCTCTATGTCCTTTGCTTCTATAGTAATGCGATCGCCTTGTGCTAGACTTTCGCCCGCCTTGACCTGACGACCATTTACCAATATACTGCCTTCATCGTTTAATCGCTTTATGTAACTGCGAGAAAAATCGGTCACTTGAGATAAATATACATCTAAGCGCATCTCGGTATTTAGTTCGTACACAAATTCTCTCAATTTTCTATTTTCCCTTTATCACGATTTTTCCCCATGAAAAATATTATATATATCGCCATCAATACCGCGCCTATAGTGAGAAAACTATCAGCAAAATTAAAGACTGGGAAGCTCGGCCAGAAGTCAAGGTATATAAAATCTCTCACATAGCCAAGGAATACCCTGTCTATTAAATTGCCACATGCTCCACCCACGATGAAGCCAAAAGCGATGCAATAGAAAGCGGATCTCTCTTTCGCAAAATAATTGAATATAAATAGCACCACTATCATTATGATGCTGACGACGATCAATAGAATGGTATTGTCACTAAATATTCCAAAAGCCGCGCCTGTATTTCCGCCATTGCTAGCAATAGATATCACATTCGGTATGAGATTAAAATAGTCTATCGCAAATAAAAAATGTTTGGTAATCAAATCGATTACCAACACAGATATTATAGTGACTGATATAATAAACCATTTTTTCATTCTTAAAGATTATTTTGCTGTATCATCTGGCTTTAGTATTTTATGCCCCTCTGGCGTCAATAAAAACAGATCACCATGCCAGCGGTGAATACTACCATTCAGTCCATATATCGCACCAGACAAAAAATCTAATATGCGCATTCTATCCGAATCTGCTATTGCTTCGAGATTTACAGCTATTGACTGACCCTGCTTTAGATAATCGACCACTTGCTGTATCTCTTTATGAGTCTTAGGCTCTACCATGATTATATTAGATTCTGCCTGCAAGCCAAAACTAGAAAAATTAGCCGTCTGCATGCTACTGATCGAATTAGTCTCGCCCGCCACTCGCTCGTGAAGATTGAAATCTGCATATTTATCATCTTGTACTTCAGTCTTGGTCTTTGACTTGTCTTTCTTCCCCTTGTCTTCGAAGCCCAAGCCTTTCATAACCCAATCAAAAAAACCCATGCTGTCACCTATGAACCAAAGATTTGCTTTTTAAGTAGATTGTATTCTGCGTCTGTAGCGATCTTAAACTCTTTCACCACACGCTCATATATCGAGATTACTTCTTGATTCGAAGTCTTTGCTTTCGCTTTTTCTACCATTTTCTGAGACACCTCTATAGCCTTAGCTCTATCCCAGTGAATGTCTGTACCTACAATCTTTTCGATAACATCCATACACTTTTCTTCAAACTCTTCTTTAGACAACGCCATACTCACCTCTTATTATCATTTTAATAATCAAAATAGGTTTTGTCAACGATTTCAAATATATTGAAGCTAATATTTTGTCATAAAAAGAAAAATTGCATATTTTACTCGTTTTTTTGACAAAAATCGCCTTTTATATGAAAAAAATTTTTAATAGAAAAAGAGCAATCGAAAATAATTGCTCTTTTCATCGCTTGGTTATTTATTTATGACAATCTGGAAATTTAGTGTACTACTATTAGTCACATCATGAGTAATGGTCATAGTGAAATCTATTACTAGTCTAAGTGCAGTAGGATTCTCACTAAAATAAGTGTCCACCAGTGCACTATCGAGCGTAATATATCCATTCTGATAACTTAATAAATAGCTACTGCCATTCTCCAGCACGCTAGTATTTCCTACATTGTCTGCTGTGAGAGGAACTAATACATTGCTAGAATTGTAGATGTACAAGAAATTTGTACTCGTATCTTCTGGTTGCATTAGTCTTATGGCATAATTACCAGCATCCACACTATATGTCGCCTCTACAAATGGGCTAGCAGGCAAAGCAAACGATACTAAGAAGTATAGCGTAATGCTACCATTCGTCACAGTAAAGTACTCGCTTAGTGTTGTCGCAGTTGGATGACTGTTTTTGTAACTCTGTAAGTTACTCTTAGTGGCAGTGATGCTAGCGTTATTGTATGTAATGTATGAGGCAATCGCACTTGATGGATCTGCTAATTCCACTGTAGATCCTGTCAAGTAATCACGCTCAAGCCTTCCCGCTCCATTATTCTCATATACTAACACCGCTTCATTCATATTTAGCGTCGAGTCAGTATAGTTATATGGAATATTGAAGAAGAATCTCTCACCATAAGCCCTATAATTCATCACAATGATCCTATTAGCTGTCGTAGGTGACTGCAATGCATAGAAGGTCGCAGTCAATGAATACAGACCATTAGTAGTAGAATCATCAGTGTATGTGATCTCATAGAGATAATAGTCCATCGTGTCTGTAGCGCTAGTCTGTACAGATATTGTGCATAGCGAGCTAGCTCCGATACTCGCAGATCCTGATGATACCCAACCTTCTGATGTAGTTTGAGATAATGTATCAGCCACACCTATGATAGAAGTATTGTTGTAATAGCTAGGCACACTAAACTGACCTTGATAGAACATTTCACTGAGTCTTACACTAGAATTTGGCGTAATAGCATTCTCAGTCGTCAATCTAAATCCGCTAGTGCCATTGTGTCCTTCTACATGGACAGCACTACCACCATCTGCCATCACATCTAGATCTGCGATTAATTCATTCTCAAATAGCACACCAGAGTGTCCTGTAGTCAAAGATGAATTCGTATAAGCATCTTCTAGACCAATAGCATATGCACCAATATCATCAATATATGTCAATCTGAAATAGATCTCCGATACATCTCCAGCATATCCAGTCATGTCACTAAGTCTAACGCTATCAATATTGGTGATAAACTCTGCATACGCATGGATATTGTCATACCCACTATTGAATAGTGCCTTCTTCGTGCTTTCTGGTGATGTCTCATCATCTGGTATATTTGTATTTACTGTATGACTGTCTATAGTATAAGTATCTGCGACCGCGTCACTCGTGTAATAATATATCGCATTAGCATTCTCGTCAATTATGTAATATGTATTCGAGTCTGAGCTCGACTCATAATATGTCGTATTCTCGTTGTATACATAATCTGTAGTGTCTTCCCCTACACGAAGCACTATCCTATAGCCGACATCATTAGAATAAGTCAGTCTAATAGTAAATGTCTGCTCACTTGAATTAGTTTGATGAGTCGTGTCATACACTTCTTCGAAGTAGAAGAGTGGCATTACATTGTCAGATAAATCGTCTACATCAATAGATGAATTTTGATCATTCAAAGTCACATTCTCAGGATTGTGCACACGATAAGTCACATACATATAGTCTGTCTCTTGATCTAAATACTTGTATTTTATACGATATGTCACATTGAACGAAGTATAGTTTGGACCAGCTGACTGCTCTACGCTAGGTAGCTGCAATGTTAGGGTATTTTCGTAGTCGTCTAAATTCTCCATTTCTTCAGTAGACATACTAGCGAAATTCGTGATCGAAGTCACATCTATCGTGTTTGAATATTCGTTGATAGCATAGTCGACAGTTATCTCTATCTGACCTGCTGGTAGAAGGCTGACTCCATTCAGCGCGGTGAAGGTGTTGCTCGACAAGATACCAGTAGAATCTAAAGCTGAAGATATACCCACAGTATTGACTGTCGAATATGACGCATATCCACCAGGTGAATTATTTGAATATATCGCATTTTGTCCATTCGAGCCCGTCTTGTATGATAGATTAATATATCCGCGAACATTGATGATCCATATCATCTCATACACTCCATTCACTCCTCGATCCACTTTCACGCTCAGCACCAGTTCGCCTGTGAAATCGCGTTTGAAATGAATGGTGTTATTATTAAGTATTTCTACATAATCTGATCCCCATTGAGAGCCTTCGATCTCTATGCGGAAATTATTGTCAGTGATCTGAATATCATCATCCGCCGTCCTTAGCTGTAGATTTAAATCAAAGTGATAGAAGACATTAGATATATTAGTACCGTTACTATCATATGTATCAGTCAGATCTTCATAGTAATCTAGATCATTGCTATATGTATCCGTAATTTTATTCGTAAGGATATAATTCGTAGTAACTTCGTTGTCTATATTAGTGACTGCTTCGTTATTGATAACGAATTTATAATTCGGCTGTAGATAAAAATTGTATTCGACTATTCCGAGGCTGTAATTATTGCCTGCTAGCGAGATTTCTATCTTAAATCTGAGATCTACAGTCGCCGTCTCGCCCACTGCTTTAGTCTGGATCACATTCTTCCCTGTGCTCGTGGTAAGGAAATATGTAAAGATATTATTGTCATCACTACTAATCGCCTGCGCTGAATTATTTCCTATATAATAGGTACTTACATTTTCAGTCGACATATCACCAGTGATCAATGTAGCAGTATCTAAATGATTTGTCTTATCCTCAGCTGTATCAGTATTTGAATATATATTGATCTCTTCATCTAAATAGATAGAATTCGTCGCATATATGCTATCTCGCGTAGTAGAAGTAGTAGAAGAGATATTGTAATTAAAGAATACGATTTCTAAAGATCTAGTAGAATCTGCATCTCCATATGTGATGAGATTACCACTATCGCCGTACATAGTCATGCGTAGTCTTAGACTTTCAAATAATGAAGTGTTTGTACCACGACTTAAACTAATATCAAACACTCTACCCGCACCGAGAGTAATGGTAAATGTGACATTGTTTACATCCGTAGTAGGATCAATATCTATATTGAATGTATATGTAGTAGTGGCATTTTCTTCATCTAGACTCTTGCTTACCTGTATGTTTCCACTCGACAATGCGGTAGTGTTAGCATTTAGGTATGCGGTAAAGTCTGTGATATAGAATACCGAATTTCTACCGTCCATCAGTGTCGCTATATCTTCATTAGTATAATTCAATGAAATATTTTGAGAAGGATCATTGATGACGAATGAGATATATTGAGTCATATCACTATTGATTAGACCCGTATTTTGCTCATTAATCTCTAGTCCGTCGGTATATTCCGTACTCGACATTACCTGATATGTGTATCGAGTAGTAGCCCCTGTCTTATTATTTAGATCAATGTACACAGGAGTATTCACCTCTACAGGATTGAATGTGACATTATATACACCTGCACTACTAGACAATGATACATTGCTTCCCTGCATATAGATATAGTTTGGATTATTTTGATCATCAAAGCCCATAGCTTCATAATTGAAATTCGTAATGATATTATCCACGCCTATCTGTAGAGCAATTCTCCTAGCGTTGATGATATTCATATCACTAGTATCTGCTACATCTGTCACATTTGCAGTAATGCTTCCAAATAGATTAGAATGGAGATCACTGATCGTCTCATTGCTCCTCACATTCTCATGATCCGCTCCTGCCACATAATAGTTCGCGACAATATTTTGATATGTCTGGACAATAGTCGCATAGTAGGTAAAGCTAGACGCATTATCATTCGCTGTAAAGTAGTTGTTTCCACTCTTCACGCGGATAGTCATAGTGATATTGTGCGCACTAGCACTATGTACAAAGTCGATACTATCACTGGCTGTGAATGATTGATCTCCGTCTATGATATATTCAGGCTCAGAGAAAGTGAACTCCAGCTCGCTATCCACATTAGTATAGATGTCGAGTCCACCTATAGAATAGTGAGTGCTATTAGCTATGGTCTGAGATTTTACGAGCGATATACTGCTACCGATCTCTTGATTATATAGATCGCCAGCAGTAATTTCGCTGAGGTCACGATTATTTGCATTCGCGCCTTCGCCTTCAAATGTGTAATACAAGCCACTACCTACCGTCACTGTCACATTATACGATACTTCACCTAGACTGCTAGCCAAGTCATTGAATGTGATCGTAAACTGACTAGTGTATGACTGAGTAGTCTGAGAAAATACTAGATTGCCATTGCTAAATGACAAACTACCAATGCCAAAACTTATCGGATTAGAGCCCGTGAGTGAATTGTCTGCTAGATTGATAGTCATGCTATTGCCTGTGCCACTAGTAGCGATCGTCACTTCTCCCTCATAAGTAGATGTGGTACCAATGAGATCTTTTAGTCCATAAGTGTTGTTGAATGAGCCATCGCCAGAGTTAAACTGACCTACGCTAATAGACTGCCTTACATTTAGAGACACCGCCTTATATGTATAATGAACATATAGGACAAAGTCTATATCATCGAATGAATATGTATATTCAACGATGAAATCTAGATCTTCATCTAGCACATAGTTTTGCAGCTCTAGTGTGGTAGAATTATTTGCTAATCCTATCACGCCTGTGGTATCTCCTATGATCCTAGCTGTCCATGTCCCACCCGAGACTGAGGTAGAATCTGCACGAGTACTTATCCCACTAAATGGATTTTCATATTCATTTGTGCTAGCAGATTTCTGTATATCTACTTTATATTCTCCATTGTAGATGCTATTGCCATCAATATACTCTGAATATGGTGTAAGTCCAGAATCTAATCTTATTTGTTCTTGATAAATAGGGGCAATATACACATATATCGAGCCAATGAAAATCTGAGCAGTGCCCACATAATATACAAGCCCAATCTTCAATGTAGTATAATTCTTACATGGCTGTAAAATGTAATTCTCAATATTGTGATATAGCAGGTCTTGTAAATCTACGACTGTGGAATCTGTGCTATTTTGAGCCTTTGCCTCTCCTTCATTCATCTCGTCTAATCCAATGAGATAAAAGTCGATATCTGTAGTAGCATTGATTGAAGATGATATATTGAAATATGTACTAAATATGTCACTATTCAAAGCTTCGCCTAAGAGCTCATTTCCATCTAAAATCTCTATATTGTCATCGGCTGTGAAGACATAGTCATATTTATATTGCGAATTTGCATCAACATTCGAATATGGTGAATTGTTTTGATTATATAGATATACAAAGTAATATGACACACAGCCTGAGCCATTAGATAAGAGTTTGAAAATATAATATCCGTAGGTGAAACCATAGCTATTATCTGTCGCAAATGTGATCGTCTTTTCACTATTATCTATGACAATATTTGACAAATACGAGCGGACATTTGGTCGATCTTGATATCCTACTAATGATATAGTGTAGTCTAGCTCATCACTACCATAAGTCCTACGAGTCAGCTCTGCACGAGTCAAGCCATATATAGAATCATAATCAAAATCTATAGTTTGACCCATACGCACAGGTTCGTAATACGCTTCACCATTGATCGCTATAGAGTATACCTGTTCTCCTGAGCTAGTGGTATTCTCAAAATTTGCATTCAGATTGCTAGCATCTAGCTCTCTGGTATCCACAGCAGAACTATCCGTGTCCAGTAAAACGAAATTATTGGTCGTAGCTCCAGTCTGTTGCACTGAATCCACGAATGGATAACTGATCAATATCTCCTGATTGTTATAGATCGTAATGACTTTTTCATAATCGTAGGTAGAGCCGTCCGAATATGAGATAGTATAAGTCACTGTCACATCTACGCTATTTCTACCGCTGAGTGACTGAATAGTGGTCATCGCTCTATGATCGCTATTTCCGCTGACATATCCTGATCCTTCTGGCACTATGTCAAAGAATGTTTCGTCACTTACTCCTGACACCAACATAGAGGTGATATAGCCATTATTTAATGAGAATATATCAAACACACCTAACATCAGGTCAAAAGAGCGCTCCGAATAAGCTAGTACCATGAGGGTCTCATTTGGTAAATATGGCATTAATCTAAAGGTGTAATCTTCATTCGTAGCTGTGTTATATTTTAGATCACCTTTACCTACCACATTGAAGGTAAATAAAATCTCTGCCTCATTGTAATCTTGATTTATGAATCTTTTTAGAGAGAATTGATCGACTCCAATATTCTCGAAGTATATCTGTGAATCGCCATTTTCCCAAATCATTGAGAAAGAATTGATGATTAGACTACTTCCTGCAGAATTCAAATGTGCAAAGTTATTATAGACTTTTTGAGCCATAATGGTGAATACGCCATCTTGATAATATTGATTTCCATTTTCATCTGTTGCAGTAGTATCAAATATCAATTCGTATTTATTACTTATAGTAACATCACGAGAGATCAGATTTATGGTCATATCGTCTTCTGTATATGTGAAAGTGATATTTTCGACGATAGACTCACCTAAGTTTGTAATCCAGCCAATATTATAAGTCGCATCAGTAGGATTCGTCTTTGTCAGTAGACTACTCTCCGCATTAGAAGTGAAATCTACATTTTGATATTTTTCGCTATCTGCATCGATCAATCTATCGCTAGTATATAGCCCATCAATACCATACACTACACCTTGTGTATTATATGACTTTAAGGTAATTAATTCGGATATATTTCGACCTGTCTCATCGCTGATCAATTCATTGATGTCTGAATCTGCAAATTCACCTACCACATTTGGTAATACGCGTAGCGTAAAGCTAGCGATATTAGACCCGTTGCTAGAGAATGAGAAAGTATAATTTCCGACCTTGTCAAAAGTGATCAAATATCTAGTAGAATCTTGGCTAATCTCAGCATTTGAATCAGCCGGCTTACTATCTAGCGTAGCTGTGATCGTATTACCTGTATTCGTAGTATTCACTATAAATATAGGATCATTTACTTCGTCATTGACTGAATATAGTAGTGCTGTCGTGCCTTGGTAATAATTGTAATCCGTCCATTCATCATTGAAGTTAATCTCTGTATCTGAGGTAAATTCGATAGTGAGCTCGACACTGCCATTCGTAGCAGTATTCAGTGTCAGCACTATAGTCAGAGCAGAATATCTATAGCTATTTCTCGTGATAGTCCATGTGTTCGCACCACTAGCTATCGTGAGCACATCTTCATTTTCATCGGTCGTAACGAACTTGAAATCACCATTTTCTTCTGTCACTAAGGTCAACTCTTTATTGCCACCAAAATATGTATAATCTATAGATGATGAATCTAATCTAATAAAGCTAGAATTCGTGCTAATCTGCGTATTGCCGTATGAATAAGTAAAATATGTATTCAAATTTATGCTTTGGTTGCTAGTCCTGATAGTATATACACCATTGTCTCCTAGCACATTGCTTGTTTTCTCAAATGTAAAGCTATTCTCTCCCTCTACTGTTTCTGGCTCGACTACTAATTTTACATATCTTCTGATAGCATCGGTAGAGATCTCTATGACCGTCGACCCCGACTCTGTGATCAGTAGATCATATATATCGACACCCTCTACATTAGTCTCTGTAAAATGCGCTATAGATGAGTCAATAGTAGAATAATCTATATTCTTATATATATCCATATATGCAGGCAATACTTTAAAGCCTGTCTCTTCATTTTCGAGCTGTGCAGATTGAGAATTAAAGACATCTGATGAAATATCTACGACATTATCACCATTGATGAACTGATATTTATAAGTGTACTGTCGAGACTCTGCGTCATAACCTATGATCACTTTGAAATAAGTATCTGCATTCAGCGCTTCTGCACTAGACGACTGTAGATCGACTGAGCTCACTTCTCCATCTTGACCTACGATGACGAAATCTACATCTGTCGCACTAGTACTCATGACATAGATCGGCAGATCAGATACAATCTCCACTCCATTATAACTAAGTGCTATCTTAAAATATCTATCTGTCGTAGCAGAGTTTGTATTAAACGAGAGTCTAATGTCTCCGTCATCGGTCAAGGTGATGTCATTTATAGTAATATTGTCCGCTTCTACTCGTGTGCCTTGTGCATTGTACATATATACTCTGACACTATCTAACGAGAAGCCCCCCACATTATAAATATCGCGTAACATATTCGTGATGTCACTTGATATTGTGAGGTGATGATCAGATGTACCCTCTACTACTTCTATTCTATTATTATAGATCGTCAGATAAGCATCTGTATCAAAAGTGTATTCGATCTCGTCTACGAGCTGATAGTTTATACTAATAGTAATGGCTTCGGTAGAATTTAGATAGCTAGACACCACATCTGCTATGACATTCACATCTTCAGGATTATTGAGATTTCCTAATAGCTTTTCATATCTAGATATTCCGTCACTACCACTAGTCAGATATCCTAAATCTAGCTGATTATTCGCTACGATCATATCGATATAGTCGCCTGCGGTCTGCTGATATCCATTCCTGAGCTGTAGCAAGTAAATATTCGTATCTGGGCTCTTGTCCGTTCGCTCGACATTATTCGCACCCATGTCGCGTACTCGCACTTGATTTACAAAGTGGTCATCCTCGAAATATCCCACTAGCACATAGCGATTGCCATTCGCATCGACGAATACCAATCCCTCTATCACATCAATACGATATTCATCGACCGTCTGCTCAGGTGTAAGGAATACACACGCATCATATGTACCACTATTAATCGTGATAATGTCATCAAAATCTAGCTCTGGATACACTGCGGTATAATTATTTTCTTCGTCATAGGTCACACCTAGATTATATGTCCTACTTCCGTCATTGTTTGTATAATCAGTATCTAGATTTTGTATATTTACCCTTACATTTACACTACTAAAGAATATGCCGTTTCCAATACTTCCACCAGAGTTATTCACGACTAAAATACCTAACACCAAGTCTTCTGTCTCTAATATATTAGGCATTGATTTTGCTATCACATTCCAGCTCTTTTGCTCTGCTGTACCAAACGGATCTGACACTTCATAATCAAATTGATCAGCGCTGACTTTTGTCAAGGTAGAACCTGACAATGTATAAAATTCGAGATAGCTACCACTCATAAGCACCTGCATTCCGTATGTCACACCATCATAGTCGATAAAGGCTGCCCCATTCGAACTTATGAGTGTCTCATTAGCATAAGAGATGCTGTGTATCAGCTGACGATCATCCAGATTGATTTGTGGAGCGGACGAGGTAGAGAGATTGATAGTGAAAGAATCAGCTATCCCTGCGATAGTCAAAATGCAGGTATCTTCATCTTCTCTCGCGATACTAATATTATTGTATTCGCCGTCGAGAGTGCCAAAGTTCGTCAATCTGACAGAAGCAGTATTTCCACTAAAGTCTAGATTGATCGTCTTTGGGTATTCTGTATCACTTGTAGAAGTAAATTCAATATTGTTCGATTGCCAATTAGTCGACTGCGAGATATCAAAGTCCACTTCGTTAAATCGAATGGTCGTGGTCTCACTATCCTTGTACATTCTTAGATCAAGATTGTTATTATTAGCGCCTTCTATGTCGGTAGTACCGCTAAGTGTGATATAGTTATTGTCTGAATACAAGTTTAGACCTACTCCCGCACTACTGGTTGGTTGCATTTGGACATTTGATATATCTGAATTGACCACTCTAATAGTCAATAATGTATTGACCATTTTATTTACTCGCTCGCTATTTGAGTCCGTGCCAGCATATGCGCTATTCAAGTAATCCTCTCGGGCTTGGAATGTAGGGAATACCGCGATTCTGAATAGATATGTGCCGTCTATATCGCTCATGAATGAATATGTATTTGTAGCCTCATTATATCTAATAGGATAATTATATTTAGAAAATACTTCTTCATTATTGATACTATCTTCATCGATCAATACATAATCTGATTCTAGATTATTCTGTGTGCCCACAAAGTATAGCTCTACGATCTTTCCATCTGACTCACGGCTGATAGGGTCAAGGGAACGAATAGGATCAGAGGTAAAGATGAAATCAAGATTCACATTCGTGCCGATAGTAAGCTCTTGGCTATCGTTGGTAGAATTAAAGATCGCATTTGAATAGTCGAGCATCACATCTTTCACTTCTCTATCTATCCATATGGTAAGTAGATTAGAAGATTGCACATGGTCTTTTTCATCACGGGCATTTATGACTACTCTGCCATAATTCTCATCAGCAAAGTCGGTCTCTGTCACCTCATTGACAGTGTAATAGATAGGCTCATTACATTCTACTAAATACCTATTATGGTCATTAGCCTCTAGTCTCACTCCATCGGCATTGTACAAAGTAATGAGATTGCTCCCATCTTCAAAATAGATATAACAATTTTTCCTATTCACCTCATACTCGCTGTCCGAATATCCATTGAGGACGAACGAGTATCTAAAGTCAGGATTTGCAGAATCATACACGATAGTCTGCTCATTGTTTTCAAACTGGAGCCTTACAGGATATACTTCAGGCTCATCAAATTTTCCCATTAATGCCATGATGCCAAAAACCGCACCTGCAAATACAAGTACGGAAGCAAGCACAATACCAATAATCGCAAATATTTTTTTCTTCATTTTCCCCTACCTAAATACTGAAAATTTTTCTCTAGTGTTATTATCTACAAAATATTACAAAATAATTATATATTTTTGAAAGGCAACTGTCAAACGAAACAAAAAACAATTTTTCGAAAAGCGTTTATCTGAAAATAATAAAATCTTCACTAATGTAAAATGGAAATAAATTGAAAATCATATAAATTTTATGTAAATATAATAAAAAATACCGAAAAATCACTCATTTTTCAGTATTATCATAAATATTTTTTAATTTTTTAACATATCGAAAAGTAACACATATTCTTTTACACTTATTTGCTCTGGACGAATATTTTCATTTAGATTTAGACTCTTAAGCGAATTTAGTATAATTTCTTTATCATATTTTGATTTTAGATTATTCACTAAAGTCTTTCGTCTCATTGAGAATGACTGATGGATGAAGGCTCTAAATTCGTCGAAATTAGTAATATTATATTTTTTATGCGGCACCATTTTTACGACTGCGCTATCTATTTTTGGCATAGGGGTGAAGGCTTCCTTTCGTACTACTCTAGTAATTTTCACATCGAATAATGACTGCAATATGACACTAGTGATACCATATTCTTTGCTCCCGTTTGAAGAGGCAAAACGCTCCGCCACTTCTTTTTGGACTAGCAACATTATCATGTCAAATTTTTCAATCTTATCTATCAGTTTGAATACGATAGGAGTCGTGATATAATACGGTATATTGGCTACGACTTTTGCTCTCTCAAATGGCAACTCGTCTATATCACATTCCATAAAATCTTGAAAATAAAATTCTACATTTGCATGGCGATTTTTTACATCGTTTAAAATCTCTGACAAAGATCTATCTATCTCAAAAGATATCACCCGACTGGCTCTGCTAGCGAGTATTGATGTGAGAGTCCCTGCTCCTGCTCCTATCTCTAATACGACATCATCGTCATGAATGTCCGCATCGCTTACTATAGCATTTAGCAAGTTTGTATCATATATAAAATTTTGACCTAATGATTTTTTATAATTTATGTCATTTTTCTTTAAATTATCTAAATTTTTGATAGATTTAGTGTGATTTATACTATTTTTTGTGGTTATTTCTTGCTTTTTCAAAAATTTTCTCCTTAATTTTTAAATTCTTATTGACTTCATTACAGGTTTATGTTATACTATTTATATACAAAAGAAGTACTAAAGACAAGACGGCTCAACGCCGTTTTTTTATTTATCTAATCACTAGCACTACTTTTAATTATCATAATTTCTGCTTTGACTAGAATGATATTTTTATATTCCATTCATTGCATAAACCTTATATTCATTCACTTATTAGATAGTATCACATTGTGATAGCTTTGTCAAATTAAAATAAAAAAGAGAGCATAATAATAGTTGACATATTCTAAAATATATGCTAACATGAAATCGAGAAACGATATATAAGTTTGAGGAGTAGCATCTAAACGCCTTAAAGAGAAAATTGCCATAGGCTGAGAGCAATTTAGGAAGGTTATTTGCGAAGGTAGCAAACGAGTTCGGACGAGGAAGAATAGTAGAGCGTCCGCGTAGTTGAGAAGATACGTCAGTTTGAAATGAGGAGCGACTTTGCTCGAAGTAAGGTGGTACCACGATATATTCGTCCTTGCATTTTGCAAGTTTTTTTATTTTAAGGAGAAAATATGTTGGACAAATCGTATGAACCTCAAAAAAAAGAAAGTCTAATCTATAAAAAATGGGAAGACAATAAGTGCTTTAAACCCTATTCAGATTTTCATAAAGACTCTAATCAAGAAAATTACACTATCATCATGCCCCCACCTAATATCACAGGTCAGTTACACATCGGGCACGCTTTGAATAACACCACTCAGGACTTTTTTATCAGATATAAGCGTATGCAGGGGTATAATACTCTATGGATCCCAGGCACAGACCATGCATCAATCGCTACAGAAGTAAAAATCATCGACTCGCTAAAAAAAGAAGGTCTATCAAAGGAAAAACTGGGTAGAGATGAATTTTTGCGCCGTGCTTGGCAGTGGAATGATAAATACGGTGGCAGGATAAAACTGCAATTAAAATCTCTCGGCTGTAGCTGTGATTGGGATCGATGCGCCTTCACCATGGACGAGCAGAGACAAAAATCTGTCTTGCATGTCTTCAAGTCATTGTATGATGAGGGATACATTTTCCGTGGTGAAAAGTTGATAAACTGGTGCCCTACTTGCAAGACTGCACTCTCAGACGCTGAGGTCGAGCACATAGACGAAGACTCGAGTCTGTGGTACATTCGCTACCCTTATGCTGACGACAGCGGATACCTAGTCGTAGCCACTACTAGACCAGAGACCATATTCGGTGATGTCTGCGTAGCGGTCAACCCGGAAGACGAACGATATAAAGACAAGATTGGCAAGTATGTAGTCTTACCTATTATAAATAAAAAGATACCTATAATCTCTGATAATTATGTAGAAAAAGATTTTGGTACTGGTGTAGTAAAGATCACACCTGCACATGATTTCAACGACTATGAAGTCGGCAGAAGGCACGGCTTCGAGCCTATCAAAATCATGAATCTAGATGGCACGATGAATGAATTTTGTGGAAAGTATGCAAATCTAGATAGGTACAAATGTAGAGAGCTTTTAGTAGCCGATCTAAAATCTTTGGATTTGATCGAAAAAATAGAGCCTTATCGTCTGCCGAAAGCAACCTGCTACAGATGTCACAATGCGATCGAGCCAATGATGAGCAAACAATGGTTTATGAACATGCAAGAGATGGCAAAACTTGGTCTAGACGCAGTGGATAATGGCGAGCTAGAGATAGTACCGAAAAGAGTGGAAAAAATATATAGAAATTGGCTAGAAAATATCAAAGACTGGTGTATCTCTAGACAGTTGTGGTGGGGACACAGAATTCCTGCTTATTATTGCAAAGATTGCGGGAATAGTATGGTAGAGCTGAGCGCTCCTTCAAAATGCTCAAAATGCGGAAGCGATCATATCGAGCAAGATCCAGATGTGCTAGATACATGGTTTAGCTCTGCACTATGGCCATTCTCTACGCTAGGCTATCCTGATGACACCGCTGATCTAAATAGATTCTTCCCTACCTCTACTCTAGTGACGGCTCAAGATATAATCTTTTTCTGGGTCGCTAGAATGGTGATGCTCTCTAAAAAGATTATGGACAAGACTCCATTTAGCAAAGTACTGATCAACGGAATCGTACGCGATGA
The DNA here is from genome assembly GCA_944377465.1 of uncultured Clostridia bacterium. Lineage (GTDB taxonomy): Bacteria > Bacillota > Clostridia > Christensenellales > UBA1242 > Onthoplasma. The sequence goes on along the minus strand of CALWFA010000002.1, from coordinate 37,696 downwards.
CGAAGGCAAAAAGATGAGTAAATCATCGAATAACGGTGTCGATCCTATAGAAATAATCGAAAAATATGGTGCTGATTCTCTACGACTCTCACTGCTTTTTGGAAACGGTACAGGAAATGATTTCAGATTTAGCGAAGAAAAGATACTGGAAGATAGAAAATTCATCAATAAAGTATTCAATTCAGGTAAATTTTTAGAATTGGTACTCAGTCAGACATATGAGACGAAATTAGATAAGAGCAAGCTAAATATGTTTGATAAATGGATATATTCAAAGCTGGATGAAGCGATCACTGAGATAAATAAATTAGTCGACAATCTAGACATCTGCCAAGCAGTAAATAAAATGTACTCATTCGTGTGGGACGATTTCTGCAATTATTATATCGAATTTTCAAAGCCATATGTCTACAATGAAGACAAAGAGATTAGAGCAAATGCCTGTGCGATACTGAAAGATGTATATCTAAATATCTTGAAATTATTGCACCCTATCATTCCTTTCATCACGGAAGACATCTATTCAAATTTCACAAATGAACTTATTATAGATAAGAGTTATGCCGAATCACTAGGTAAATTTGATAGAGAAAAAGAAAAGGTCGAGAAGATCATTTCATTAATACAAAAAATCAGAGAGACTAGACTTAGCTACAATGTAGCACCAGCGAAACGAATCTCTCTAGTAATAGATAAGAGCAATATCAGTGACGAAAGTATAAACATTATAAATGAGGCAAAGCTCGTCTTATCAAAGATGATAAACATAGAAAAAATTGATGTCTTAGACTCTATCGGCAACGATTTTATAAAGTTTGTATCCGAATTGGGTGAATTCTACTTTTATAAAAATGAAGTACTCGATACTGAAAAAGAGCGTGAAAAGATTAATAAGGATATTGATAAAATCAACTCAGAAATAAAAATATTAGAGAGTAGAATCCTAAATCCTAATTTTGTATCGCGCGCACCACAACAGTTAGTCGAAAAAGAAAAATCACGATACGAATATCTGCTGACTAGTAAAAAATCTTTAGAAGAAAAATTGCATGACTTAGATAAAGCATAAATCGAAAACATAAAGAGATCAGTAAAAAGTCATATCAATTTATTCAAAAAATAATTTATTACAAAAAAATGCGTGAAAACACGCATTTTTTCTTATTTTTTATTGATTTTCTTACCCTTTATAAAAATTTTATGTATTTTAGTAATTTTTTTTGATCAAGTATTTCATTAAAATTTTTGAAAGTTTTTATGCATGGTGATAGTATTCACAATGGTATTAGGTGAAATATTAAGATATGTTTTTCACTAGTCTATGATTTCCTTACACTATCTCCAGTCATCTTAGTGCCCGCTTAATCAATCAAAATAGAAAGCTCATCTAGCTACTAAATCTTCCCTTCTCCTACTCCAATCATCGCTTTATTTTGTACGACTACACATTCTGTGGTGAGCAGTGTAGAAGCGACACTACCAGCAGTCTCTAGCGCAGTACGCGTCACCTTAAACGGATCGATAATACCCGCGTCAAACATATCACAATAACTATCATTGAGTGCATTATATCCAAAATCTGATCCTTCATTTGAGACTACGGTTTTAACCACCACACCGTCATCTACTCCTGCGTTGATAGCAATCTGACGAATAGGAGCCTCGAGACTCTTTGACACGATCTCAGCTCCCAGCTTTTCATCTCCAGTCAGCTCTAGAGATATATACGAATCCAATGCCTGTTTTACTTTGATGAGAGCCACTCCGCCACCTACTACTATTCCCTCTTCGATAGCAGATTGAGTAGCGTTGAGTGCATCTTCCATTCTTAGTTTCTTTTCTCTCATCTCCAGCTCGCTCATTGCCCCAACTTTAATGAGCGCCACTCCGCCATTTAATATAGCTAGTCGATTGTGCAACGCACGAATGTTTAGATCTTTCGTTTCTACCTTTAATAGTTCCTTTAACTCATGCACTCGCTCAGCCACTTTTTCTCTATCTCCACTCGCTCCTATAAATGTAGTGAATTCTCGATCTGAGCGCACACGCTTGCATCTACCCAGATCTGATAGCTCTACATCCTTCAAGTCCGAATAGATGTCAGTACAAAAATATTTTGCACCAAGTTTGATCGCTAAATCTTCTAATACCTTTTTCCGCCTATCTGCATAAAAAGGAGTCTTCACCGCGACACATCTAAAAATCTTTCGCATGTTGTTTATTACCAAGGTGGTGAGAGCATCTCCTTCCACATCTTCTGCCAGTATTAGTAGGCTACCGCCCGCATTGGCTACTTTTTCAATTATTGGAAGTATCTCTTTGATATTTGTGATTCGCTTATCTGTAATCAATATGTATGGATCATCTAATTCTGCCACCTGACCATTAGCGTCATTGCACATATATGGACTAATAAAGCCACGACCTATACGCGTCCCCTCTACGATATCTAGAGTGGAAGCTAAATTGTTTCCTTCTTCAATAGTGATCACTCCGTCGAGCCCTACTTCTTCGTATGCCTTTGCTATCAAGGCACCCATGTTCTCACTGCCTGATGAGATGCTAGCCACTTGCAAGATTGAGCTATTATCTTTGACAGGACGGACATTTTTCTTCATCTCAGAGATAGCAAAATCTATTGCCTTTTTTATACCATTTCTAAGAAGGACTGGATTTGCTCCCATAGTAAAGCACTTTAAACCTTCCTTGAATATTTTTTCCGTCAAGACTGCAGAGGTAGTCGTACCATCTCCTGCTACATCATTTGTCCTAACACACGCATCACGAATGATGCCAGCTCCCATATTTTCTACTTCGTCCTTGAGTACCATCTCTTTCGCTATCGTCACGCCATCGTTCGTGATCAAGGGCTCTGCATACACATGATCTAATACTACATTTCTACCTTTCGGTCCCAAGGTGATCTTTACTGCATTTGCTACAGTCTCCACGCCCTTTAATAGTCCTAACCGTGCTTCGTCTCCAAATTTTATAATTTTTTCTATCATTCTATCACCCCTATAATATCTATTTCTCGCATTATTAGATAAGACTTCCCGTCGATCTTTACTTCTGTGCCCGCATATTTATTGAACAATACATTTTCTCCGACAGATACTTTCATCTCTTTTTTGTTTCCGTCGAAATCTTCACCGTCGCCTACGGCTACCACCTTACCACGCTCAGGTCTATCGCCTGAAGTAGCGGGCAATACCAAGCCCGATTTTGTGGACAAATCGTCCGTCTCGGGTGAAATCAACACCCTGTCAAATAATGGTCTAATATTCATATTACCTCCCACCCATTATAACCTAAAAATTTTTATTTTTTATGTTAGACTGACACTTTTCATAAAAATAATTTTAATTTAATAAAATAAGTATGCAAAATTACTATTTTGATTATTACCAATATAAAAAAAAGATAAACTCTCATAAGACTGCTGGTTTTTCTCTGATCATCTTTTTCATAATAATCTTGACCGGTATTGCCATGCTCGTTTATCCAAAATCTAAAACCTACACAGAAGTGTATTTTGTAGAAATTAATTCTTTCCTAAACTATAAAGATGCCAGTACTTTAGCCAATGAAATAAGCGCATTAGGCGGAGCGGGATATGTATATTATGACGGGAAGTATCATGTACTCGCATCTTACTATCCAGATGAAGAAGATGCTAACACTGTAAGTGAAAATCTACTCACCGACTATCCTACTGCTAAAGTTTATACCATAGAAATAGACAAAGTCTCGCTATCAAATGAGCTTTCATCTTCTCAGCAAGATTGTATAAAAGAGCAAATTAATGCTAATGAAAAGCTCATAAACTCATTATATAATACAATCATTCAATACGATTCTAATAATATATCAGATAGTGAAATCAACATGATTTTATCAAATATTAAGACTGACTTTTCTGACTGCAAAGACCATTTTTTAGAGCTATTCAAAAGTGATTCTCGATTGAACATTGCGAAAAAATACCTATCTAAAATATCTCAATATGTCAACCTATTCGATGAGATTGAAGATGAACAAAACATATCAAGTAAATTAAAATATTATTTGATCGATATCGTCATAAATCATTCTTCCTTTTTGTCCGCTTTCTGACGCTTTGATCGTATCAATTCTATCAACTGCCATATCGCAAGTCCTATCAAAAATACGGCGAATAGTTTTTTCAACACCGCGTTTGACATATGGTTTGCTATCAATGCACCAATCAAACTAAACGCACTACCAATGAGTGCTAACAACCATGTCTGCTTAAAGGCGACTAAATGATTTTTGATATGAATTGATAGTGCCACGATGGACATCGGCAAAAAAGCAATCAAATTTATACCCTGTGCGCTCAGCTGTGCATAGGATAAAAAAACGGTCAAAATTGGTATCGTAAGTGTACCGCCACCCATGCCCATTCCGCCAATAATTCCACCTAAAGCACCCGCAAAAATTTCCCAAAATATCATATACTACCTACCATATAAGCATCGCTATCCCGCCTAAAAACATAAAGAAGATGAATATTCCCTTTATGATATTATTCTTTAGTTTATTTAGTAAACACGCGCCTATCACTCCTCCCGCTATGATTCCCAAGATCACTGGCCACCCATTTTGAAAATCAATCGAGTGAAAGGACATATACACAATAGTGCTCACTAGGCTTATAGGTAGTATCACAAATAGGGCTGTCGCCTGAGCCTTTTTTTGCTCCAAACCGAACATTTTATTCAGCAAAGGTACGACCACCATTCCTCCACCACCACCAAAAAAACCATTGATCACACCAATGATTGCACCAAAAAGAAAGATATAGATTTTTTTTACCTTCTTCATAATGTTATTGTGGCTATTTTGATTAAATTTATTTGCCTTTTTTTATAGTTTGTATTATAATAAATTAGTTTATTGCAATAATTAATGAAGAGGTTATAATGATTACTAATAGATACAGAAATAAATTCACTAAAAAAATCGTATGCACTATCACTGCAGTGATAGTGTTAGTCTTAGCATATATAGGTGTACTAGTATTTTTTGATGACAATATATCTTCATCGAATGCTATGAATTATCAATCACCTATCAGCATTACTAATTCGGACTTTGCATCTAGCCCAGATGATGAATTTCCGTTTTCTCCTACTGGCTACACATCGAGTGCTGAGCCAGACAATTCGGACGATCCTACGGGTGTGACTGCGGGCGTCATCGACACTAGCGAAGAGCAATATGCTCAGTATGATAGTCCTACGCTCAATGATGATTATGTATTGATGATCAATTCAAACAACCGACCAGATCAATTCAGCTACACTACGAATGGCTCAATCGAGCTATCTGCCAATTCTTATTATACAATCTCTGTACTTGTCTACACTCCTACTGAGACGGGCGAAGCTCATAGAATAGCGAATCTATATCTGCTAGATGCAGACAATGATGATGCTGAATATGCATCTATTACGAACATTGCTTCTAACGGGTGGAATACTTATACCTTCTTTATCGCTACGGGCTTGGATGATATTAATGTGAAAATCCGTATGTCTCTAGATGGTAATGGTATAGCCCTATTTGACACATTGTCCGCCTTTGAGCTAAATGAAAATACCTTTACTGACCGCATGAATCAACAAAAGGCAGGGACTTACACTTATAAGAGTGAAGTCGAAAATATGGTATCAGAAATGACCATGTCGGACGATACATTTTCACTCAGCACATTCGATCCAAATAATCAGAACTTCACTGACGGAATAATTAACGCAAATACTAATACAGATGCTACTGATGGGCGAAATGACTCCGCTTTCAAATTGTCCATTTCAGAAGACAATGCTACCTTCGTAGAATTCTCTACTTCGGATGATTATCTCACCCTAGAGCAGAATAATGTATATAAGATAGAAATAAATGCAAAAGTGAAAGACATCTCAGGCAGTGCTTCGATCAAGTTAGTGCGTACAGACTCTGATCTAAATGGTAATGATGACGAAGTGAGCGAACAATCACTCTCGATCAGCTCGGACACTGGAGAAGATGGCAATCTAATGAACGACTATGAGACCTTTACTTTCTATGTACGCTCTCATCCGCTTATGGACACGAATTTTAAGTTAGTCGTGAGCATGGGTGAACCTCCTACAAGCGATACAGAAGCAGAGACAGCATCGGGTGAGCTATATATAAATACGATTAGAGTATCAAAAGTCGCTTATTCGTACTATTCAAACGCTTCGACTGGTGATAATGTTCAAAAGTTAGACCTTGCTTCGAATTTCACATATGACAGTGACAATGAATATTATTTCACTAATGGCAACTTTAATGATATACAAATAGATAATGTCACTAATCAATACCCTGCTTTACCAGCGAATTGGACTCAAGGCAGTGAGGGCGACTACACTAATTCTGGTGTGATCAACACAGGTACAGAAGAATTCAATAAAATCTCTTCTAATCTTAGATCTATTAGAAATCCTCTAAATCCATATAAAAACAATGCTACTTATGACAATAATAATGTATTGATGCTATATAATGCGAGCAACAATGCTATCAACTACACAAGTGGTACAAAAGATCTGACTGCGAATTCATATTATAGAATATCTCTCTATGTACAGACACAATATGCTCCAATGGACATATCCATAGTCTCTACTCTAAATAGCAACGAAGTAGTGCTCGCTACTAAGACTGTCGAAACAAATATTCAAGAATGGAAACAAATAACTTTCTATATATTCACTGGAGACCGTGACCTAAGTGTGTCAGTGCGTGCCACATTGGACAGCGAGAATACAGCAGCAGGCTTTATAGATGATGTAGCATTTTTGGCATTAGAATGGACTAGTGATGACTTTGCAAATATCTCAGGTGAGAATATCACAAAAGTAGATCTATCTAACTTAATGGCTGCGACAGGTACAGGATTGTCTAAGCCTAGTTACTTTACTTTCGACGGTAATGACAATAACTATTATTTAGTTGATTCTACAGACAGCAGTGTGATTAGACAAGTAGTAGCTAGTTCGGAAAATTACGGAGCTTTTAGGAGTTTCTCTGGAGAGAACCGAAATGTATTGATGATTAGGACACTCGACGATGCGTATTATACTCTTACTTCTTCACTCGGGTTTGATCTAAAATCTGGTAATTACTATAGAATCTCTGTCTCAGTATATACTCAAAATCTTGAGATCAAAGACGCTTCAGTAGATCAAGAATTGCTTGGTGCTAGCGTGGGGCTCTCTGGCTTTGATGACTATTTCTCAGAAGTCGTATCGAACAATCGTTGGACCACCTACACCTTCTATATTAGTCCAAACGAAGATGTCACCACATATATAGAGTTATCCTTAGGTAGCAGTTCGGCGAAGGTGTCGGGAGATGTATTCTTTGCAAATATTGAATTTGCTGACGAGACAGAAAACTTTACCGAAGAAACATTCGCAAATCTATCAAACAATTACAACACAAAGATCTTGAGAGAGACGGCTACTGATACAGACGATAGCGAAAGTGATAATTCTGAGACCACTACGAACGACAATACCTTCGACCCATCTACTCTATTCTATTATATCTCTAGTATTATCTTTGCTCTCGCAATAGTAATAGCAATAGTCGGTGTATTGATCAAAAAAGTAAAATGGAAGAAACCTAGAAAGAAAACTAAAAATAGCTATGACAGAAAATCTACTCTATCGAAACAATATTATTCAAGGCAAGCTAGCATACAGCGTGAACAACAAGTGCGTGAGCTATCTGATGAAATATCTGAGATGAAAAAAGAGCGTGAAGACTATGAAACTAAATACAAACAAGATTTATCTAACCTTCGCCAAATGAAACTTCATCGCGCAGATCAATCAGAAATAAATAAGCTAGAAAAAGAGATGAAAAAGCAACAAAAAATGTCTTCTACTATTGGTCTAAACATCAGTAAAATGGAGTCACAGCTCGAATATCTCAAATCTGAACAATATTTGAATAGTCTAGCTAAAAAGCTCGAGCGTGAGCGAGTATTCACTACGGACACTGACTCAGATGAAGATGTAGATCCTAAGGACAATATATCCGATGTGAGTGTGGACGAACAAAATACGACAGCTACTGAGCAAACTGACAGCAAGCCTACAAAGAAGAGATCAAAAAAGGAAAAACGAGATGAATAATCTCGTTTTTTTATTTTTACTATATTCTATTTTTGTATTTACTTTTAATTTATCTCAAAAGTTTTTTATTATGATACTTTGCAAATTTTCGATATTTTATATTGCTTTTGCATACTTTTGCTTGATAAATATAATTTTTTTTATTATCTAGCAATCATTTTATCTTTTATATATCTTTATTAGTTGTCCTATATAGAGTTTTTCAGTCGTCAGCTGATTATCTTTCTTTAGATTTTCGGTGCTTATATCATATCGTTTTGCTATTTTATCTATCGTATCCAAGGGCTTTACGATATGTGTCATATAGTCATTTACTCTCACCTTTATCCATTCACCAGGTAGAATTTCTGGCTTGCCTCGGTCAAAGGCAATATTTTCTCTACTAGTATTCATGCTCTGACATATATCATTTATCTCATCGCCTTTCCTTACTCTATAATAAAACTCTTTTGCTATATTTATCTTCATATATTTATATATTCATCTCTATTTCATTTGTGAATATTAATGTATATATTTTTTGGAATTTTTATATATTTATATAGGACAAGTATGAAATCTATATTTAAAGCTGTAGCCACCGTCACTATATTTTCGGTCATTACTAGAGCGTTGGGATTCGTTTTCCGCATATTTCTCACCCGAAAATTAGGCGCGGAAGGCATTGGATTATTTCAAATGGCTAGCTCAGTACTAGCTATATTTATGACACTGATATCTAGTGGGCTACCTCTGACCACTGCCAAACTGGTATCAAAATATGAGGCAAATAATGAACTAAAGAGAAGAGATAGAGTCGTCACCTCTGCTCTAAGCATCGCTTTATCGATTGCGGTTTTATCCTGCATTTTTATATATTTACTAAAATCCGTCTGGGGCATTATTCTCACCGACTATCGTGCAGTAGAATTACTCATCATTCTACTCCCTTCTGTGATTTTCAGTGCGATATATGCGATCTTTCGCGGTGCTATGTGGGGACAAAACGATTATTTCAGTTGTGGCTTGACTGAGCTCCTAGAGCAGATTATTAGATTTGCCTTGACTTTCGTGATGCTATTCTCTATCACAGACTATTTTGTAGCCACGGAATATTCAGCCATTGCATTTAATCTCACCTGCTTATTCTCGGCATTGATCACTATTTTCATTTACTTTAGACATAGTCGTCTGAATTTCAAGCGTGGTGAATACAAAAATATTGCCAAGAGTGCTTTCCCGATCACTGGCGTTCGACTTGCCAATTCACTAGTACAACCTCTGACCACACTTATTATACCTAATATGCTACTCCTGTCTGGCTATTCGACTAGCGAGGCAGTATCCAGTTTCGGCGTGATCATGGGTATGACCTTTCCTATGCTCTTCGTACCTATGTCTGTGATAGGTAGTATCAGCATGGTGCTAGTACCTTCTATCAGCTCTATGATGAGCAAAAATGAATATGACCCTATACGACATAATATCACTAGCTCTATAGATGTATCAATATTTATCAGCATGATATTTGTACCATTATATATCTCCGTAGGCGATCTGATCGGAATAGTGCTATATGACAATGCCCTGTCAGGCACCCTTCTACAGCTCTCTGCTATATGCATAGTACCGATCACTCTATGTAATCTGACTGGCAGTATTTTGAATGCGCTAAACTGTGAAGTGAAATCCTTTGTGAATTATCTAATCGGCTCGATCGTACTATTCATAAGTCTCGTCGCCTTCACTCCGCTGGTGGGTATAAACTCAATAATATTATCATTCTTCCTATCGATGAGCACTATCACTGCGCTAAATATAAGAATGATGAAAAAAACTGTGCCAAATCTTAACCTAAGCATGATGAAATTGATCTCAAAATATTTTCTGATAGTGATACCTGCTAGTTTGATTGGTCATTTTATATCAAATATCTGCTTACATATATTTACATCTTTCTTCTCTGGACTCATCGGTGGCGGACTAAGCCTAATATTGTCCTTGATATTGATCAAAGTCTTCAACCTTTATGATCTCTCTAACCTTAAATCTTTGATTCTACGAAAGAGAAAAAAGTCTATAAAAAATAATTAATTTTATCGAGCAATGATCATTCATTGCTTTTTTAGTAGTTTCATGCTTACATGCTTGATATAAATATTTATTTGAATAATTTTATACCATTTGAACATAATTAAGGTATGTTTGTAGTATTTTTAAGAGTCGTCATTATATATGTAACAGTACTGGTATTCTTACGGCTCATGGGGAAGAGACAGATCGGTGAAATGCAACCATATGAAGTAGTCATTACTCTCATCATCGCCGACCTCGCCACTCTACCTATGAGTGACACAAATATACCTTTGCTCAATGGCATATTGCCTTTAGCCATATTAGTACTGATACATTTTTTGATTACTATTCTCACACGAAAGAGCATTAAAATTCGCAGATTTATGAGTGGACGACCTGTCGTAGTAATCAGTCCAAAGGGCATAGAATATCAAGCATTGAAGGACCTAAATATGAATATTGATGACCTGCTAGAATCTATCAGACAAGCGAATTATTATAGCTTTGATCAAATATTGTACGCTATCATAGAGACTAATGGCAAGATGAGCATCGTTCCTACTAGTGAAAACGCTCCTGCTACTGCACAAGATGTCAATGCGAATAATCCACCAGCAAACCTTCCTCATGTGATCATTTCGGACGGAAAGCTGATCAAAGATGAAATGAAAGAAGTGGAGCTAGACAATAAAAAGCTCCACAAAATTCTATCACATATTAAAGTTAATTCTTTGAAAGAATTGATCATTCTTTCTATAGACAGTAAAGGAAAGATATATTATCAAAAGAAGGGAGAAAATTTCAGACTAATCGAAGATATCAACAAGGAGATAAGTATATGAAAGTTTGGTTACCTATCCTAATACTTTTATTCGCTGTCACAGGACTATGCATCTGGGACGGCGTACATACACAAAAGGTGTTTGATCAGCTAGAAGCTGAAAGCCAGTCAATATATGAGACCTTACTCAAAAGCTCAGAGATCTCCTCAGACATTGAGAGTCAGATCTTTAAACTAAATGATTTTTGGACTGACGAAATGGACGCTTTGTGTATTTCACTCTCCCGCAAGGATCTACAGCCTATTTCCGACTATCTTCAGTATCTATGTGCATCTTGCATTAATGACAATCATGAAGATGCTATTACCTATTCTAGGATCCTAAACTATAATATTGTAGGACTAAGTCAGACTACAGGAATTAGTGCACTAAACCTTTTATAGTGATTATAATAACACTAAAAAACTGACCGTTATAATAATTATTAAGATTACTAGCACAAAGGTCTGTACCGCTACAGAGTTCGTCGTAGTGTCAAAATACATTCGGTTATCGCTAGGAACCCCATTTTGTTTTATGAAATTTATAATCTTATTTGATGCGGTATTGATCTTCATTATTTTTTCTTTATTAGAATTTCCAGTGCGGATACTCTTCGCACGCAAAAGTTTGATCAAAATCTTTTGTCTCAATTTCACATCTTCAATAGATGAATCGTATCTTAAATCTAGAAATTTATAATAATTTTTAATTTCTTTAGTCATTCTTCACCATCTTTTTTAAATACATACCAGTATAGCTCTTCTTCTCTTTTATGACCTCTTCTGGTGTGCCTGCTACCACGGCTTTACCGCCAGCGTCTCCACCTTCTGGTCCCATATCAATTATATAATCTGCTGTCTTGATGACATCTAGATTGTGCTCTATGACTATCACTGTATTGCCATTGCCGACCAGTCTATGCAGTATGTCTACCAGTCGCTTCACATCATATGTGTGCAATCCAGTCGTAGGCTCATCTAGGATATACACTGTATTGCCAGTATCTCTTCTGGTCAATTCACTAGCGAGCTTTAACCTTTGCGCTTCACCGCCCGAGAGCGTAGTAGCACTTTGTCCAAGTTTGATATATCCAAGACCCACATCGACTAGCGTCTGTAAGTTTCGCTTAATCTGTGGCACTGCATCGAAAAAGTCATATGCTTCATCGATCGTCATCTCTAGCACATCATATATTGACTTTCCTTTGTATTTCACATCTAGGACTTCTCGAGAATATCGCTTACCACCACACACTTCACATGGGACGAATACATCTGGCATGAAATACATCCTCAGCCTCTTCACACCGTCACCAGCGCACGCCTCACATCGTCCGCCCTCAATATTGAAGCTAAACTTGCCCATATCATAGCCTTTTTCTTTTGCTTGTGGAGTGGACGCAAATAGCTCTCTAATCTTTGTAAACACGCCAGAATAGGTCGCTGGATTACTCCTAGGGGTCCTACCGATAGGGGTCTGATCTATTTGAATCACCTTGTCGATATCTTCTATACCTAATATCTCCATGATGTTATTTTCTTTGTCTCGTTTGTTTAGTTTATTAAAGAGCGCTCTATACAAGATATCATTTACTAAGGTGGATTTTCCGCTACCGCTCACACCTGTGATACAAGTGAATACCCCGCGCGGAATTGCCACATCAAGATTGTCGATATTGTGCTCTCTACAGCCTAGCAGGCGAATATATCCGTTCTTTATCTCTCGCCTTTTCTTCGGCACTTCTATCTTCATCTCTCCAGACAAAAATTTACCAGTGATAGAGCGCGGACTAGCGATAAGGTCATCAACTGAACCTTGAGCCACGATCTCTCCCCCGTGCGTGCCTGCATATGGACCAATATCTACTATATAATCAGCCTCACGAATGGTGTCTTCGTCATGCTCTACTACGATCAAGGTGTTGCCCAAATCTCGTAAATTTTTAAGCGTGTCTAGCAGTCTATCATTATCTCGCTGATGTAGTCCTATGCTAGGCTCATCCAGAATATATAATACTCCGCTCAGTCCACTACCGATCTGTGTCGCTAGACGAATGCGCTGAGACTCTCCTCCTGACAATGTCCCAGCTCGTCTCGACAAAGTCAGATATGTCAGTCCTACATTTATTAGGAATGACAACCTAGATGTAATCTCCTTTATGATACTTTCTGATATCATCTTGTCTGTATTGCTTAATTTCAATGAAGTGATGAAGCCATACAATTTTGTAATCGACATATCACATAAGTCTGCAATGTTCTTATTCTCTATCTTTATAGACAGTGCACTTGGGTTTAGTCTTTTACCTAGACATTCAGGACAGGTATCTTCACTCATAAGTTTATAGATCTCTTCTTTCACATATTCACTACTAGACTCCTGGAATCGTCTCAGAAGGTCTGGTATAATTCCCATAAATAAAGCATCTTTTTGAGTCACATATTGATGAAGATTTGGTGCAAGTAGATCCTTGTCCCCGCTCTCGCCATTGATTAGTACCATTCTACCTTCTTTTGGTATCTTGTAGTATGGCATATCAAGCGTAAAGTTGTACTTTTTACCTAGTTTTGCTAAAGCCTTTTTAGTAATCCCTGTAGAATCAATATTAAAGCCCATTACAGAGAGAGCTCCCTCATTGATCGAGAGTCTATCGTTCTTTACTATTGCATTTTCTCCTATCTTGATCACATAGCCTAGCCCTCCACATTTTGGACATGCGCCTGCGTGATTATTAAAGCTAAATAAGGTAGGCTCAATATCAGGAATCGAGATCCCGCAATCTACACAGCTGTATTTCACGCTATAGAGTTTGTCCTCTCCGTCTGCATTGACGATCACTAGCCCATTTGCCATCTGTAAGCATTTTTCTACAGATTCAGTCAGCCTAGACATGATGCCGTCCTTTTTCACGACACGGTCGACCACGACATATATATCGTGTCTTTTATTTTTGTCCAAAACTATAGAATCATCGAGCGAATACATAGTCTTGTCTACCATGACACGAATATATCCATCTTTTCTCAGTCCGTCGAGAGTCTTTTCATGGCTACCCTTTTGCTGTCTGATGATAGGAGCCATGATGAGCATCTTAGTACCGTCATCGTGCTCCATAATCCTATCTACAATCTGATCGATCGTCTGCACAGAGATCGGCTTTCCACATTTTGGGCAAAATGGCTTACCTATACGCGCAAACAATAGACGAAGATAATCATAGATCTCAGTGATAGTACCTACTGTAGAACGCGGGTTATTATTAGTACTCTTCTGATCGATAGAAATAGCGGGACTCAGTCCGTCAATGCTCTCCACATCAGGTTTATTCATTTGACCTAAGAATTGCCTAGCGTAGCTGGACAAACTCTCCATATACCTACGCTGTCCTTCTGCAAAGATCGTGTCAAAGGCGAGAGTCGACTTTCCACAGCCACTTACACCTGAAAATACTATTAATTTATTTTTCGGTATAGTAAGGTCAATATTTTTTAGATTATTTTCCTTAGCACCTTTTATAACAATATTCTCTAACATAATTTTATCTTCTCCAAAATTTGATCATTTATTATTATATCATAAAAAGTATGATTTTTCAAGTGTAATCATTGTATTTGGCAATTCATAAATAAGATAACTTTGTCCAAAAGATTCAATGTCTTATAAAAATAATATTGTTTTCATTGCATATTATAAATATTTAACAATATATTATTAAAAAAAGTGGCAGTCGTGCCACTTAATTTTTTCTCGGAATCGTGATAATCAGCACTAAGGCTAGCACTCCTACACCGATCGCTACATACATAGCTATCTGATTAAAGAAACCATTACCTACATTATACAATGAATTGATGCTGATAGCATAGTCGATTTCATCATCAAAATTTTCATCAATGCTTATGATGACATCATTACCACTTAGTTTGTAATGATAATTCGTCACTATTCCTAATGTATCCTCATATGTGCAAGTACCGTCAAAATTGAACTTGTATTTTTCTTCCATCTTCACATTACCTAGCTCTGTAGTGCGCACATACTCACCAAATGGCAGAATAAAGCACGGATAACCATAACATAATACTACGAATGCCACACATAAGATCAATACGATTTTTCTCATAGCCTTCTCCTTATACCTTTATTATATATCTCAAATATTAGTTTGTCAAGTCGTGCTGACAATAAAATCATAATATGTAGTTTAAAAAGAATTTTGCTTGACAAAAATATGTGAAAATCTAAAATAAATATAAGGAGATATTATGAAGAAAAGAAGTCAGATCGCAGATGAATACAAATGGAATCTAGATAGTTATATTAAAGACAACAATGAAATAGAGAAAATTTTAAAAATAATAGATGATCTCATCAAAATAGCACCTAAATATAAAGATAAATTGCAAAATTCTGACATTTTGTATGAAGCCATTGCAGGTCATAAGCAGGAAGAAATGGCTATCAGTAGACTAGCGCACTATATTTCACACAAATTGAATGTCGACTCCAGTGACATAGAGATGATTAAGTTGGAGCAAAGATTTAGCACCGCCTACTCTCGTTTATTGGAAGCAGAATCTTTTATCCTACCTCAGATCTATAAACTTCCTACGAAATTTTTGCAATCGCTACTGTCCGATCCGAAATTTAAAGATTATGACAATTTTATCAATGATATCATTCGCGAGAAACCGCACAGATTAGATGAAAAATCGAGCGAACTACTAGCAAAAATGAGCTCATTTCTGGGCGGATCAGAGCAGATTCATAGCATACTCGTAGATTCTGAGATGAAATACAAAGAGGCAGTCGATTCTAAAGGCAAGAAAATGCTACTAAACAATGAGACTTATCCTAAGTATCTTAGGAGCAATGACCCTTCTCTTAGAAAGACAGCTTTTGAACATTTTATGGACGGCTATTCTCAACTCAATAAGACCTTTTCTGAGCTCTATATCAATGACATTGAGTATGATAAATTTTATACTAAGCTTACGAAATATGATAACCTATTAGAAAGCGTCCTATTTTCAGAAAAATTACCGCGTGCAGTATTTGATAATATTATAAAATATACAGAAAAATATATTCCATTACTGCAAAAATATATAAAAACGCGTGCAAAAATCGCATATAATAAAAAATTTGCATATTACGACCTTTTCGAAGACCGAAACTCAAGCAAGAAAATTTCTATATCCGATGCCCAAAATCTTATCCTCTCCGCCCTGTCTCCTCTAGGCACAGATTATTCCTCAAATCTAAAACGAAAGATGAGTGATCACTCGATAGATTATCTTCCGAATGAGAATAAAAATTCTGGAGCATATTGCTCACACTGCTATGGAGCGAAGACAATGGTGCTTACTAATTTTATAAACGATTATAACTCCGTCTCTACTCTAGCACACGAATTAGGACATTGTATAAATGCTGAATACTTTAATTCAGCACAGCCGTACGAAAAAGCGGACATTTCTACCTTTGCCGCTGAGATCGCTAGCACTGTAAATGAACTGTTATTATTTCAATACATGATGAAAATCTCTAAACCAAAGGATAAAAAATATTATCTAAAGAAATTTTTAGATGATATGCGTAGTACTATTTTTAGGCAGATCATATTCACAGAATTCGAGCATGAAATTCATCAAAAGATGGAACAAGATATACCCGTCACATACAACGATCTAAATGAATGCTATATGAATATAAATAAGAAATTTTATGGTCGATCATGCATACTGCCTTCCTGCTTAAAATACGAATGGATGCGTGTACCACATTTCTACTCTCCGTATTATGTGTTTACTTACGCGACGGGAATGGTCACAGCCATCACTATTGTAAATCGTATACTAAACGAAAAGGATTTTTACACAAAATATATTGATTTCTTAAAAAATGGTGTCAATAAGCCAGCCGTCGAAGTTTTGAAAGAAATCGGCATAGATCTCGAATCTGCTGAGCCATATGACGAAGCCTTTGCTTTCGTCGAAAAACAGCTGAAAATATATATTTCTCTTTATAAATAATTTATAAAAGATTGCAAAAACTATTTGAAAATGATATAATAGGTGAAATTATGCTAGATAAAAAAACTATCAGTGTATTAAAATCAATGAGCAAGTTAGCATCAGGGAATGCGTATAAAGTAGTCACCGCAGATGAGATCATCTCTCTCATGGGACAAAAATCGCAATATGATGCTGATATTATCAAGCAAATTATCGACTTCCTTGAAAAACAGGAATATATAAACATCAAGTTTAGTGAGGAAAACACTTATTGTTATTCTATCCTACCTAAAGGTCGCATCACACTCGAGCAAGAGAATAATAAAGTTGGCTACAAACAAGAAAAATCAAAATTTTCTATAATGTCTTATATATATGTAGCTATCGCCTCATTTGTCGGCACTATGCTTGCGCTCATCATTTTCTTTTTAGCAATCGTATAAGAGGTAAAATGCTTACATTCAAAGAAAAATATGTAATGGAATATGTCTATCAAAAATGTCAAGGCAAAAAGTCTTGTCTTATTTCACCGCGTGAAATCATCTCTTTCGTCGCGGATAGGTATGTGATCTACCCTGACGAACTGGAAAAGATCATGACAAATCTCAGCTTTGACAACTATATAGAGCTATTCAAATCAGACAAAAAAGGTAGCCCCGTGTATTGCGTATCCTTAAAGATAAAAGGTGAAGGTTTCCATAGAGAGCTTACTAATAATAAACGCAATTTCTTTTTACTACTAGGTAGAACGGTCGCATTTGCTGCTATTAGTGCACTCATAGGTGTGTTTATTAGATTATTGTTTATTTAATTCTATTGAGGAAAACATATGGAATATCGTGATTTTGAATTAGTCTCCAAATATGCTCCTACTGGCGACCAGCCCGAAGCGATAAATGCCTTGGTAGAAGGTATCAACGATGGTCTATCTGCTCAAGTATTAAAGGGAGTCACAGGTAGTGGAAAGACTTTTACTATGGCTAATGTGATAGCAAAGGTGAATCGCCCTACCCTAGTACTTGCTCACAATAAAACTTTGGCTGCACAGCTGTGTAATGAATTTCGCGAGTTTTTTCCAAACAATCGCGTAGAGTTTTTTGTATCTTATTATGATTATTATCAGCCAGAGGCTTACATCGTCTCTAGCGACACTTATATCGAAAAGGACATGAGCGTAAATGACGAGATAGACAAGCTCAGACACAGTGCTACGAGCAGTCTACTAGAGCGCTCGGACACGATCGTCGTAGCGTCTGTGTCTTGTATCTACGGTCTAGGTGCACCTAAAGAATATTATGATCTGCATATCTCACTACGCGCCGGGGACAAAATGACTCGTGAAGATCTGATCAAACGCCTAATTAGCATTCAATATACGAGAAATAATATCGATTTCACTCGTAGTACTTTCCGTGCCCGTGGCGATGTCGTGGATATATTCCCTGCTGACAGTAGTGAGCGTGCGATCAGAGTGGAGTTTTTCGATGATGAAATCGAAAACCTGAGCGAATTCGAAGTCGTCACTGGAAAGGTACTCAATAGACTAAAGCATGCATCTATATTCCCAGCGAGCCACTATGCTGTCGGTAGCGAACGGCTAAATAACGCACTTGAGCAGATCAAAAAGGATGCAAAAGAGCGTGAAGAATTTTTTACTCGTGAAGAAAAATACATCGAAGCACAGCGCATACGCGAGCGTACTAACTATGACCTGGAGATGATGCAGGAGATGGGATATTGCTCCGGTATAGAAAACTATTCTAGATATTTTGACGGTCGTCGTCCTGGCGAACCACCTTATACCCTGCTAGACTATTTCCCACACGGCTTTCTCCTATTCGTCGATGAGAGTCACATCACATTGCCTCAAATACGCGGTATGTACAATGGAGACCGAGCTAGAAAGACGAGTCTAGTCGATTATGGATTTAGACTGCCAAGTGCTTATGATAATAGACCGTTAAATTTTGAAGAATTTAATAATCGCATTGGGCAGACGATATATGTGTCTGCGACTCCAAACAAATATGAATTGTCTCTCGCAGGTCAAGTGGTAGAGCAGATCATCAGACCTACTTATCTTCTAGACCCTGAGATCGAGGTTCGACCTAGCAATGGTCAAGTGGATGATCTAACTGATGAAATAAAGAAGAATATCGAAAAACACGGCAAAGTATTGATCACTACTCTTACAAAAAAGATGGCAGAAGATCTCTCCTCATATTTTGGTGAATCAGGCATTAGAGTAAAATATTTGCACAGTGACATAGACACATTAGAGCGCGTGAAGATCTTAAATGAGCTCCGTGCTGATGAATTCGATGTGTTGATCGGAATCAATTTACTAAGAGAAGGATTGGATTTACCTGAAGTTACGCTCGTGGCGATCCTTGATGCTGACAAAGAAGGTTTCTTGCGTAGTGCGACTTCTCTAATCCAGATCATAGGTAGAGCGGCACGAAACAGCGAAAGTAAAGTAATAATGTATGCTGATAATATTACTGATAGCATGAAGCAAGCAATCGATGAGACAAATTATAGAAGAGAAAAGCAAATGGCTTACAATAAAGCGCACAATGTACAGCCTAAGACTATCAAAAAGGATATCGTCGACAGTCTAAAGATCCGCATAGAAAAGGATGATGAAAAGCTATCTAAGCAAGATATCATCAAGAAGATAGAGCAACTAAAAGGCATGATGAATACAGCAGCATCTCAGCTAGACTTTGAGACCGCGATAAAACTAAGAGAAGAAATAGCAAAATTAAAGCGTAAGATTCGAAAATAATCATATATTATTTGATAATCTATCCGACGCGATCTATAATCTCAGATTTATCAGATCTTAAACATTGCATATTCATAATAAGATTTCAATAAAATAATCCGCTATAAAGTAGCCACTAAACTTTGTTTTAGTGGCTACTTTTAATTATTTTAGTCATATTAATAGCAAAAAAGCGAAGATAATCTTCGCTTTTTATTTTTATTACTCTACTTCACCAGTCTTCACATCGTCAGAATCGCTATCCTCGCTCTTCTCTACGACTTCTTCTGTCTCTTCGCTAGACTTCTTGCTAGTCTTTGCTGATTTAGTAGTCTTCTTGCTTGTTTTAGTTTGGTTTGAACCGCCCTTCTTACCAGCGAATGTGAAGAATAAGATCACACCTGCAAGTATCACTAATGATACAACGATCAATATCACACCTACATAGTCATCAGTTTCTTCATTCACATCTGACTCAGTAACTACATTGAATGCTACAGTGTATTCTCTCTCATTGTCATATCTATCAGTGATAGATATAGTCAATACACAGCGACCTGCGCCATTGATTAGGTATACACCATCTTCATCTCCAGATGATACGATACCATCGTCGCTAGTAAGAGTAACTTCTAGATCTCCCCAGCTAGTAATAGGAGTAGATTGACCTGTGCCGTCTCTATCAGTAATATTTAGACCTGTATTTTGCTCGTATACTACTGTACCATTATTAGTAACTTTGATAGTCAAGTGTCTATCGGTACCGTACCTATCCATAGTTATTTGATATTCGATCGCATTCGTGCCATCGTATATTAGATCTTGCTTTAATACGCTTTCAGCATTACTATCAAGAGTGATATCAGGCTTCACGCTATCGCCCACTTGAATATTGTATTCTTGAGATATTGACTCGCTACCTTTAAGTGATGCAGTGTAAGTGACTGTATATTCTCCCTTAGTAGTAGCACTAGTAGTGAATCTATATCCAGACGATGTATCGTCAGTGAATTGTTCTACTTCAATCTCATTACCATTAGGATCCGTTACTTTTACAGTAACATCTGCTTTATTAGCACCGCGAGTAGCTGTAAGCAATGGTAACCTTACTGTCTCATTCAAATTTGCATATGTCGCAACGCTTGCCTCATCTACATTGTCCCAAGCGAGCTCTTGCTCTACAATAGTCACATGGATTGTCTGTTCGTCAGATTTACCGTTAGTATCAGTTGCCTTAAATGTGATATCAAAGGTACCAGTGCTTAAGAATTGATAACTATATTGTCCATTTCCTGTAGGTCTATAATCAATACCATTGTCTACGATTACTGGATTTGCAATAGTAGCAGTATCTGAGATATCAGTCTTTCTATCGTTGGTGTATACTGTAGGCTCAAAAGTGATTGTAGCACCCTCTTCTACCTCGACAGAATTACCCACCAATTCAATTTCTTGCTCTGAATTGATATTTTGTCCAGACACATTGACTTCAAGTACTGGTGCATAAGCAAACTCTACATCGAAAGTAAAGAATACATATGAAGTATTACCAGCATCGTCAATAGCTGTATAGACTACATAATAAGAACCTGATTCTGTAGGTATGATCGTACCACCTACTACAGTGTTCCCTATATTTTTATCTGAAGGAGTAATGAATTGCAAGCCATTACCCTCGCTCTCAGGTGATCCGATATAATAATATACGCTAGTAGCAAGATATTCATCTTCAGTATCTGCGAACGCAACTGTAGGTAGTGTAATAGTAGCATCTTGATCAAATGTCAGATCGTCATTTATATTTGTAGTACCGTCTCCTAATGAGCCAGATGCCGTGATAGTATAAGTAGGTGCTACATCATCATTCATATTCTTGATATTCAGGGTCCTAGTAGCGACTGCAATGTTCTCAAAATCATTCAATGCTACGGCTAAAACCTGAACATTCTCTTGATCAGTATATCCTTCAAGATTGATATAGAATGTGTTTTCATCATCTTCATCTACTGTAGCTACATTAAATCCTGTATATTTCTCTTGCATCTTAGTGATGAATGCCTGATAGTCTAATACATTCATCGTATTGTCATCGGTAAAGCTATTTATAGCTTCATTGATATCTGCTATTAATGTATCGCTAGCAGTAGTTGTGCCATAATAATAGAATACCGCTTTCTTCAGTCTCTCATCGATAGTATCAGATGCTGTGATATTTACTTCGATCTCATCAGTACTAGCTACAGATGAACCATTTCTAAGATTGTTGATAGAAATCGTAGGAGTAGATTTCTCACTGTCACCTACATTTGATGTAGGCAAGATTTCAAAGGTATAACTAATAGTCGCATTTTGACTCTTTATAGTATCAGAATATACTCTATAATACAATGTATATGTGCCAGCATACTCTGACTCACTCTCTTCACTGCCTTCTTCTGTGAATTGGAATCTAACCATTGAATTAGCAGTCATTTCATCAGTCTTAGCATAGTTGTATCCAGACTCTCCCTCGTTCACTGTGATGAACTCGCCGTCTTCATATCTTACATTGTCTAAGTAGTAATATTGTCTAGTATTATTGTTCTGAATATAACGATAAAATTTAAAATCTCCATAATTGCTTACTAAATCTTCTGCAAATATAGCTGGGAATAGAAGCTCTGAATAGCCATATTTAGCCTTCATGTCTACAGCATATTCAGTATTTACAGTATCTACAGGTGCGATATTTGCTCCTTCACCAGTCACATTATACTCATATGCTAGATAGACTGTAGGATTGCTACTATCTGTAACATTTCTAACGACACCATTGACAGTAGCTTCATTGCCATACGCGTCTGTGATGAAATATTCGATCCTATAGTCACCTACCATGTCTCTATATGTCAAGTCAGGATTATTAGTATTGAATGTCTCCACAGTCATGTCAAACTTCAAAGTGTTTGCAGGAAGTGTAGCTGTAATAGAAGTGTTATTTACTTTGGTAATAACGATCTTAGTGATATTATAATCTACATTAGTCTCGTGATTGTTATTTACAGTCAGTGAAGGAAGCTCTATATCTTCCTCTCCCAATTCTATGCTAGGCAGACTAGGTATAGCGATATCAATATCTTCGGATGTAGGCATCTCATAGGTATCACTTACTTCTATTGTATATGTTTCGCTAGGTGGCACGCTGCCAAGATTGTAGTCATACTGTAATGTGATAGTACCACTCACGCTAGGGATGACATAGTATTTGCCAGTAGCATCATCTTTGCTGATATATTCACTATCTTCGATATCTTGCTCTACATCGTTTACAGTCACTCTAGGAAGTACAGTGACACCATCGACATAGATATCTTCTTCGATACCGCTCTGCTTCACTCTAGCCACTGGTATCTCGATCCTAGCCTCATCATCTTCAGCCACTCTGGTAGGCACCAATGTCTCAAGACCAGTAGTAGCATCTGTAAAGTCGAATTCATATCGAGCATTTGACACTGTCACTGAATAATTTGCGGAATAATAAGTCTTGTCACCACTAGTAACGACATACATTATGTCATATTTTCCGTTATCCAATACTTTTACTCGGACGAAATCTTCACCTTGAGTATAAGCAAAATAGCCGTCGTCAAAATCGCTCACAGCAGAGCTGGACGCAAACTCATGCACTGTACCCACAGTGTCGACTACTTGAATGGTATAGCCGTTGGTGATTAGGTCATTAGATCCTGCTCCATTCAATGTAGTAGCAAGCAAAGGGATATCTAGAGTCTCGCCGTCTGCCACGCTAATCTCATCGCTAGGCATCTTGATAGCATTGATAGCAGTAACATAATTATCGAATGCAATCTCAGCTGCATACGCACCTGAAATCGGACTAAATGCAAAAATTATGCTAGCTAAAATGAATGCTAAAAAACATAAAATCTGTTTGAAATACTTTTTTACTATGTTCATTGTAGTCTCCTTGAAATAATGTCTAGTTTATTGTAATAAATATAGAAATTTTTGTCAAACAAAATCATCTACATTTATAAACTTTACATTAAATAGTTTAAGATTTTAAACATATTTTATTTTGAAAAAAAAGACTAGTTATGTCGAATAAAAAAATATTTTTATTATATATAGACCCGATCTATTTTTTAGAGACAAAAAAATAAAAAAAGCTATTTTAAAATAGTCTCTTTTTATACCAAATGATAATGAAAACTACAAAATAGCTAATTGTTGATTTGCATATTCCTTTGTGACGAAGTTAAACTCATCACTACTAGCCAAAAAATACTGTTTTTCTCTATGTTTATTGATCTTACTAATAAAATTGCTGTCCAATTTCTTATATTGATCTATCAGAATATTGTTGAGCTCTGCAAAATCTTGGACCCCGCTATCAATCAAGAGATGCTTCGTCTCGATAGCCCACTCGGTCGGCTCCACACCATTCGCCTGATCAAACTCACACAATACATTCATATCTTCTGGAGTAGTCACGAATCTAGCGATGATCTTGATACGCTCCTCTAATGTCTTTGGGAGCTCTTTTACTGCATTTGCGTCCATGTAATAGAACGAATACAATCTATCTGACTCATTAAATATCGCACTCGCATGACGCGGTCTCTTCAGCACCACTCTGTCCCCATAGATACCTCGTCCTCGTTTGTACTCCACTATCTCATAAAAATTATTAATCAAAAAATCTAATTGTGGCCAATTAAGTACATTTACCTTGGTCATACCATCTCCTATGCTAGAGCATCTACTAATAATACAATGTTTTTCCTGTTAGATTTATACACTTCATCAAAATCAGATGGTCCCTCTATCTCGCAATCAAACTTAATAGCACAGTCCACCATAGCACAGAGCAACTCCTTTGCCTTAATATATGCCTCTACGACAGTCTGACCTTCGTCTACGATGTCTAATTCCTTAATCTGAATAGTATACCAACCTGTGCTGGCATCTTTATACAAAACTGCTGGATAGACTAATTCTTTCATACACACTCCTAAAATATAGATCAATTATATCATATATTTTCAATTATGTAAAATAAATTGTCTAATTTCTCAGAATTTTTATCACAAATTAGATATAGATACACATTGATAAAATACAAAAGATTTGACACTCACAAAAGAAGATATGATTACTTTTGATCTTATATCATTTTTATCGGACTAAAAACTTCTGCTACTCATTATTTATAGCTGTATATAATTTGAAGCAACGATAGCTAAGAGGAAATGGATTAACATTTGCACAAATATTGCGTGCGACTATATAAACATGTATAAGATCATTGACTTTTTATAATTTAATCAATATAATAAAATCATGGAATGTTTTGAATATTATCATGATTTCAAATCGGAAGAGTTTAAAAAGATTTTTACAGAATACTATCGCGGAGAGGGTATTACTCTAAGCGAACACACAAGTGTTTTTGACCAGATTGAAAATTCAAGTAAAAAGCATGGCACTAAGTGTATCGTATATAAAAAGTCTGACAAGCTTGCAGGCTTTATTTTGTTTAGAGTGATCAAGCTCCGTGATGAGACAAAATTCTTCAAATATAGTTTTGGATACATTGAAGAACTTTATGTGATAGAAAGCGAAAGGAACAGACATATCGCAACAAAACTCATGGACTTATTTGAAGACTATTTAAAACAAGAACACATTAAAAGAATTGTCTTGACTGCCGATGAAAATATCTACGATTTCTATATAAATAAAGGCTTTGAAGTGGACGACTCTATGTCTTGTGTAAACAAGCAAAAATGCTTTACTAAAAAAATATAGACTATAAAGTCATAATATGCCAGTATCAATATATAACTAATCCAAATAAAAAATCCCCTATGATTAGGGGATAATATTATGCTTGTAATCCTTCTATTTGAGCTTCTGCATCGCGCGCTCTACGAGCAATCTCAGCTCTCCTTTTAGCTAATGTTTTTCTGATTTTAGCAGTATTTACTGATCCTTTAAATGCGGTGTTTTCTGCTGTCATGAGTGCTATTAAATGCTTTTTCTCTTCCTCAAAAGTAGCTCGTGCAATGGCAATTTCAAAAGGAGATATTGTCGAATTAACTCCATTATTAACCACATTCTCTCTCGTCATTTTTTCGACTAGAGTGAGACGATCACTCGCCGATGCGAGTCTAGCTTTGATAATATTAGCAGTCGAAGTTCTGTGTGAGGTTGTTGCTTTTCTTCTTCCTAGAATGCTTTTTTCTTTTGCCATAAGCCCTCCTTATTTATGACTACATAATAGCACAAAATAACAAATTTGTAAATAGATTTTACATAAATTCTTCAATATTTTTTCACTGTCGATAAAATACTATATTATAGAGGTTTTTGACATATATTTATATTAATTATAATATAATTAATTTAATTTAGATACAGTTGTAATCTCTAAATAATGATTTTATTTTTTATTATTTTCAATATTAATTTTTATTTAATTTTTATCTGTTATAAATTTAATAAAACCTACAATGCTAATCTTAAAATAAATAATCATGAAATACAAAAATCTCGCTAAATAGCGAGATTTTCTTATTCGTCAATATCGTCAAACTTGATAGCGACATCTTGATTTGCATACATTGTGTTGTCTTCTTTTACTTGCTTAGGCAACATATTCCTGTACACAGGCGAACCAGTACCAGCAGGGATCATCTTTCCTATCAAGATGTTTTCCTTTAGTCCTGCCAAGTGATCTACTTTGCCCTTTAATGCAGCTTCGGTCAATACATTGCTCGACTCTTGGAACGATGCTGCAGACAAGAAACTTTCTGTAGTCAAAGATGCCTTTGTGATACCTTGTAGCTCACGCTTTGCAGATGCAGGCATACCACCTTCTTGTAGGATCTTTAGGTTAGCTTCTTCAAAGACTTTGATATCCACGATGTCACCAGGCAATAGATCTGTGTCACCAGGATTCTCGATCTTGACTTTTCTGAGCATCTGTTTGATGATGATCTCAAGGTGCTTAGCATTGATCGAAACTGATTGTGATTTATACACATTCAAGACTTCGTTCAATAGATATTCTTGCACTTTCTCTACACCGCGTGTCCTCAATACATCTTTCGGATTTAGCGAACCTTCTGTGAGCGCTGTACCAGGAGTCACCACATCACCATTCTTCACCTTAAGTACTGAGCCATAAGGAAGCATGTAGCTCTCTTCTGTGTTACCTTTGATCACCACTTCATAACGCTTGTCTATCTGATTGATCGTGACCTTACCACCGATATCACAGATGACTGCCGCACCTTTTGGATTTCGTGCTTCGAAGATCTCTTCTACTCTAGGTAGACCTGATGTAATATCGGCAGACGCCGCACCACCACTATGGAAGGTACGAAGGACAAGCTGTGTACCAGGCTCACCGATAGATTGAGCGGCGATGACACCGACAGCTTCACCTACATGCACGATATCGTTAGTAGACATATCTCGACCATAACATTTAGCACACACGCCAGACTTTGCCTTACATGTGAGCACGCTACGGATAGCCACTTTCTCTATGCCAGCATCTACGATCTCATGAGCGATCTCTTCAGTGATGAATTGATCAGCTCCGCAGATCTCTTTCTTGCTCTTAGGGTCAATGACAGGAGCTGAAGTGAATCTACCTACTATCCTATTGAATAGAGACTCGATCTCTACACCATTTTGCATGATTGCAGTCACTTCGATACCCTTGACAGACTCATTAAGGTTAGCAAAACAATCCTCTTCTGTCACGGTAGTATCCTGTGCTATATCTACTAGTCTTCTAGTCAGATAACCAGAATCCGCAGTCTTGAGCGCTGTATCCATCAGCTGCTTTCGGCTACCACGCGCCGCACTATAATATTCGATAGGAGAAAGACCTCTTCTAAAGTTTGATTTTACTGGCACATCAGATATACCACCACTAGCAGCGTCCATGTTACCAATCATACCGCTCAGCTGTTTCAATGAATCTTCACCACCACGCGCCTTTGATGTGATGATGATCTTCAGTGGATTAAATTTATCCATATTTGCGCTGGTGACTTTAATGATCTTGTCTACTGTCTCACGCCAAATTTCAAGGTTCTTTGATACCTTGGTATCTTCGTTGATGAAGCCCTGCATATACATGGCGTCGTTTTGTTGTACGAGTTTATCCGCATCGGAGATGATTGAATCTTTCTCTTTTGCTTCCGTCATGTCGAATACTGACATTGATATACTAGCAAGTGTAGAATATTTGTATCCTAGATTCTTGATATTATCTATCATGATTACGGTAGTGTTCGTGCCATGCTTACGATAGCAGGTCTCGATCAGCTTGCTATAATCACCTTTCTTCACATCAAAATCTATCTCATATTTGAGAGCGTTTTCACGCTTTGATCTATCCACATAGCCTAAATCTTGTGGAATAATTTTATTGAATATAATACGACCTAATGTGGTGTTTACTCTACCTGTGAGCTTTTCGCCCTCAAAATCAACTGTTCTTCTGACAGAAATCTTTGCCTGAAGACTAAGGTCGCCATTTTCATAAGCGAGCTGTGCTTCATCTTCACTAGCGAAAGTCATTCCTTCGCCCTTTGCTCCATCACGAATGACTGTAATATAATAGTTACCCAATATCATATCCTGGCTAGGAAGCATATTAGGTGTACCATCACTAGGCTTCAATACATTGTTTGAAGCAAGTAGTATCATTCTAGCTTCTGTACGCGCCTCTACTGACAATGGCACATGGATACTCATCTGGTCACCGTCGAAGTCCGCATTGAATCCACCGCAGGCTAGAGGCGGTAATCTGATCGCCTTGCCTTCTACTAGGATAGGCTCAAAGGCTTGTACACTTAGCTTGTGCAATGTAGGTGCACGGTTCAATAATACTGGGTGACCCTGTACGACTTCTTGCAATATATCGTATACGATAGGACGCTCCTGATCGATCATACGAGTAGCTTTCTTTAGATTGTTTGTCGCGTTGATCTCCAGTAATTTCTTAATAATAAATGGTCTAAATAGATCTAGAGCCATTACTTTAGGCAGACCACACTGATATATCTTGAGCTCTGGTCCTACCACGATTACGCTTCGTCCTGAGTAATCGACACGCTTTCCGAGCAAGTTCTGACGGAAACGACCATGCTTACCTTTCAGCGATGCAGTGAGTGATTTTAGATCTCGCTGACGGCTACCCTGCACTGCACGACCACGCTTACCATTGTCAAACAATGCATCGACAGCTTCTTGAAGCATACGCTTCTCATTACGGATAATGATCTCTGGAGCACCTAGTTCGATCAATTTCTTCAAGCGATTGTTTCTATTGATCACACGACGATATAGATCGTTTAAGTCAGATGCAGCGAATTTACCACCATCGATCTGTACCAAAGGTCGAAGATCTGGCGGGATCACTGGTATGACATCTAGTATCATCCAGCTAGGCTTATTTCCGCTCTTGATGAATGCTTCTACGACCTCAAGGCGCTTAGTAGCCTTGAGCTTCTTCTGACCCTTTGAAGAATGCATGATCTGAATGAGCTCGTCTCTCTCTTTCTCTAGGTCTATATTATTGAGCAATTCCTTGATAGCTTCGCCACCCATACCTGCTCTAAAGCCATTAGGACCGTATTTCTCTAGCGCCTCTCTGTATTCTCTATCTCTAATGACCTGCTTATAACTAAACTCAGTATTCTTAGGATCAAGCACGACATAGCTCACATAATATAATACTTCATCTAATAGCTTTGCAGGCATGTCAAGTATTATACCAATGCGAGAAGGTACACCTTTGAAAAACCAGATATGGCTGACTGGACAAGCGAGCTCTATGTGTCCCATACGCTCACGACGCACCTTACTGCGAGTAACCTCTACTCCACATTTATCACAGATGACGCCTTTATATCTGACGCGCTTGTATTTACCACAGTGACATTCCCAATCTTTTTTAGGTCCAAAAATACGCTCGCAGAATAAGCCGTCCTTTTCAGGCTTCTGCGTGCGGTAATTGATAGTCTCAGGCTTAGTCACCTCCCCGCGTGACCAGCTTCTGATCATCTCAGGGGAAGCAATACCTACACGGATTGAGTCAAAATTGTTTAATTCAAACATTATTATTTTCTCCTAAAAAACTGATTCATTTGATTTTATTATAAATCTACTAATCATCCATATTATCATCAAGGTCATCAAATAGTGCTGATTCGTCGAAGGCTGTACTATTGATATCGTTCTCATAATCATTCTGAATATCATCAAATTCGAGAGTGACATCTTCGAGAGCTTGCTTATTGACTGGCTCGACAGCACTGACTTCTTCGCCTTCATCACTGACTTCATTGATAGTGAGCTCATGATTGTCTGCGGTGAGGATCTTGACATCTAGACATAGACCTTGCATTTCCTTTACTAATACTTTAAACGATTCAGGCATGCCTGGCTCTGGGATAGGCTCTCCCTTGACGATAGCTTCATATGTCTTGATACGACCCTCGACATCATCTGACTTGATAGTCAGCATCTCTTGCAATAGTCTGGATGCACCATACGCTTCTAGCGCCCACACTTCCATTTCACCGAAACGCTGTCCACCGAGCTGTCCGCGACCGCCGAGTGGCTGTTGAGTGATGAGCGCATAAGTACCGATACCACGCGCGTGGATCTTGTCATCTACCATGTGGATCAGCTTGAGCATATACATCACGCCGACTGTAGTCTTGTTTTCAAAAGGTAGACCAGTACGACCGTCATATAACTGCATCTTACCATCTTCTGGCAGATTATTTGCACGCAACAATTCTTTGATATCCTCTTCTTTTGCGCCATCGAATGCTGGAGTCGCGATCTTCCAATCAAGATGCTTTGCTGCCCAGCCTAAGTGCATTTCGAGTAGCTGTCCGATGTTCATACGAGATGGGATACCCAGTGGGTTCAATACGATATCCACAGTCTCACCATTAGGCATATATGGCATATCGCTCTCTGGCAATACTACTGAAATTACACCCTTATTACCATATCGTCCTGCGAGTTTGTCGCCGACCTGAAGGATACGCTTCTGTGCGATGAAGACTTTTACCATCACATTTACACCAGCGTCTAGCTCATCTTTATTCTTTCTAGACAAGATTTCGACACCGACTACGACACCCTCTTCACCATGTTTTACCTTAAGCGAAGTATTCTTTACTTCCTTAGTCTTTTCACCGAAGATAGCCTTTAATAGTCTCTCTTCTGGAGTAAGATCGGTCTCTCCCTTAGGAGTCACCTTTCCTACTAGAATATCGCCGACTTTCACTTCTGTACCGATGCGGACGATACCATTCTCATCTAGGTTCT
Organism: uncultured Clostridia bacterium; assembly: GCA_944377465.1. Taxonomy (GTDB): domain Bacteria; phylum Bacillota; class Clostridia; order Christensenellales; family UBA1242; genus Onthoplasma. The sequence goes on along the minus strand of CALWFA010000002.1, from coordinate 6,468 downwards.
TTAGCGCATCTTCACCTACGCCCGCAATATCTCTAGTGATCTCTTCATCACCTAGTTTCGTCGTCCTAGCTTCAGTCTTTACCTGCTGGATACAGATAGATGTGAATACATCATCTCGCACTATACGCTCGTTGACCAAGATAGCGTCCTCGAAATTGTATCCTTCCCAGTTCATGAATGCGACTGTCAGGTTCTTTCCGAGAGCCATCTCACCCTTATCTGTAGATGCACCATCTGCTAGTACATCACCTTTCTTCACTTTTTCGCCTTTCTTGACGATTGGTTTTTGATTGAAGCATACTTTTTCATTCGTACGCTCGAATTTTCTCAATTTATGATTAACTATACTACCATCTGCATATTCCATAGTGATACAGTCAGATGATACATATTTACATACGCCGTCCAGCTCTGCTAATATCAGCGCACCAGAGTCGACTGCGACCTTGTGCTCAATACCAGTACCAATGATTGGGCTCTCTGTCCTAATTAGTGGCACAGATTGACATTGCATGTTACAGCCCATCAATGCTCTGTTACCTGCGCAGTTTTCTACAAACGGTATCATACTAGCACCGACTGACAATAATTGTCTAGGGCTCAAATCTACCATGTCGATCATATTTGAATCTACGCGAGTAGCCTGTCCATTGTATCGGCAATCTACATATCCTTCTTTGATCACATCGTTTTCGTCTACATCGATTGTAGTCTGAGCAATGTAGTGACCACGCTCTTCGTCAGACATCAAGAAAACTATATCATTCGTAATCTTGTGTGTCTTTGGATCTACTTTCCTGTACGGAGTCTCAATGAAACCATATCTATTTACGCGTGCATATGCTGCGAGTGAAGTCATCAGACCGATCGGCTGACCTTCTGGAGTCTCAACCACGCATATACGACCGTAGTGAGATGGGTTGATATCACGCACTTCTGCTGGAGCACGCTCTTTCTGCACACCACCTACACCAAATGATGACAATCTTCTCTTATTCCTTAGACTAGCAGATGGATTCGTCTGATCCATCATTGAGCTAAGCTGGCTAGTAGCCATGAATTCTTTAAACGCCTTATTGATCTGACGGGCATTTACTATCTGAGATGGAGTAGCATCGGTCAAATCTCTACTCTGCATCGCTTCACGCGCCTGAGTCTGCAATTTCACCATACCGCGTCTAAATTCATTTCTCAATAGCTCACCCGAAGTAGCTACTCTTCTCATAGAAAGGTTATCTATTTCGTCAGTCTCACCTAAGCCGTCGATTAAGTTTAGATGATAGCTGATAGTAGCGATGATATCGTCTAGAGTGATCTGATAATCTTCTAGCTTTCTCGCATTTGCTCGTATAGCTTCTTTCAAAGAATCAGCATCTTTGTGCTCTTTCATCAGCTGTTGCAATAATGGAAGATATACTAATTCTGTGATTTCGAATTCTTCTGGGTTTAGCTTTGCATACGCCATTAAATCTACACGCTTATTTCCTACCACATGCACTAGTTTGTCATTTACTAGGACATCTACTTCGTTTATGCCTGCATTCTGAATCTCTTTTGCAGTGTCTAGGTCGATCATTTCACCCTTTGTCACAAATACTTTTCTGCCTGATTTGATATCTTCACCTGCGATCTGATTTACGATACGATTTGCGATTGATAGCTTCTTATTGATCTTAAATCTGCCCACTTTTTCGAGATTGTACTGCTGTTGATTAAAGAATCGGTCATTTATATATGCCAGTGTATTGTCTGGATTCGGGATCTCGCCTGGACGAGTCTTTCGTCCAAACTCTATCAATGCTTCTTCCTGTGTGGTCTGAGGCTCTTTCTCTAGAGTGTTTACAATGAATGGGTGATTAGCAAAGATAGTCCTAAGCTCTTCATTGGTGTAGCCAAAGCATTTTAATAAAACACCTAGGCTCATCTTGTACTTGCCCTCTACCATCACACGCATAGAATCGCCAGTGACTTGCTCTGTCTGAATTCTCATACCATGACTAGGCTGAATGAGTCCTATATAGTCCATTCTACCATATTTATTTACTTCACCAGTGAAAACTACGCCCGGTGCTTTGATCAGCTGATTGAGTACTACACGCTCGACACCATTGCAAATAAAACCACCATCATTAGACATATAAGGAATGTCGCCCATGAAGACCTCTTGATCCATGATCTGACCAGTCTCTTTCACGAGTAAACGAACATTGACCTTAAGTGGCACAGTGTAGTTTATCTGTCTACGCTTACACTCCGCCCATGAATATTTAGGTGTCTTGTCGATCGAATAACCTAAAAAAGACAACTCGGCTTTATTCGAGTAGTCTACGATAGGATTAAATTCGTTCAACACCTCACCAATATCTTTCTCTAAGAATTTCTTGTAAGACTCGATTTGAATGTTGAGTAAGTTTGGCATCACATATGGGACTTCTTTCTTTGCGAAACTGTATCTCTCTGCCTTGCCACATTTGATTTTTTTGATATTGAGTGTGTTTGAATTCATTCATTAACTCCTTATTAAGTTGTATCTCAAGGTTATACTTTATAAGTATAAAAGCGCCATTTTCCACTTGAGACTATAATACATACTAATGTATAATATCACAATGTTCAATTTATGTCAATAGATTTATTGCAAATTTTTTTATAAATTTTCGCCCAAAAATGAGCTGTTTAGTCAAGTTCAAAACAAAATTTATCTATATACAGCAAATTAAAATAATATATTAGTCTAAATAAAAGTTTTTACTTACCATTTCGCTTCTAAAATACTTTAATAATCAACCTATACAAGGGATTTAGGCATCAGAGTCACGCCTTAGAATGGCGCTGTCTCTATAGTATCTTCATCAAAGCTATCCGAATAATCCTCTATATCCTCAGCTTGAGCCTGTGCTAACTGCTCCATCACATAGTCTTCCCCGCTGATCCAGTTATTACATTTATCACATGTGCACCTATATGCTCTAAAATGACTATTGTAGTCCATGATATGTCCATCTTGCGAGCAAATAATAGATGTAGGTATCTCATAAGTCTCTTCCTCAATTCTAGTAAGTGTGCCAATCCTAAGTACTCTTCTCACTATCTTCACAGTATACATTGTTTCTCCTTTGTCTTTGATGATTATATAACACGGATGAAAATTTGTCAATAAGGAAATATTAAATGAATATAGAGTATTTAAAACATTATTATAGAACTATAATTAATTTAATTTATCGCATATAATATAAATTTAATATACCTAGAAATATTCAATATAGTGAATGATAGCGGGCTCTTGATATTGCTTTTCGAGAGTATATATCCGTCATTAAGTAAAATGTGCTATTATGATTATTTTTTGACCATAGTCCATTTGCGCAAAGCGTATATCAATGTCATTAAAAGATTAGAAAAATGGGCTTTCGCCCATTTTGATTAAACCACTCGTCTATTTAGACTATTAAAATCGATTCAAATTTTTGATGCTGATTAGCAGTTGAAATCTTTCTTGCCATTGCCACAGCCACAACCACAAAGTATTAATAGTATGATTATGAGTAAGCAAGGATCTACTTTGCAACCACAATTACAAAGGATAAGTATCAAGATGATTATCCAAGTGCAGTCGTTGCATCCGCAGCTAGAACCGCCACAACCACAGTCGTTGCCGCAGTCGTTACCGCCAAAGAATTTATTAAACATAATTCCTCCTAATGTATTTCTAATTCAATATGTACTACAAAAGTCTTTGTCTTTGGTACCTAACACATCTTTTGTATACTACATACTATTTGAGTAAATAAAAAAATGTGACTACGATTATATTTTTATAGATCTCTTTCGCCGTTTGTAGAAATTTTAATATATAGATTTTTATTTTGAAGACGGTGATTCGTCTATAGAGTCAATAAAAAAAGACCTAAGTGTAAAGTGAACCCCGTAGAGAACACTCTTTCGATAGGTCTTTTATTGTTTAAATATATCTAGTGGTCAATTTCTCACGAATTAATTGTTTTAGCTGAATGACATTTTTGCCACTCTTCGCTCCGATATAGCAAGTGTCGAAAGGATAGCTCGCAAGAGACGATATCTCTTCATTAGTTAATTTGTCAATCTTATTATATACTAGCACTATCCTATCGGACTCTACTTTCTGCTTTTTTAGCTCTTCTAGTACTACTTCTATCTGTTCGTATTTATGCGGATCACTGGCGTCTACGACTACCAGCAACATATCTGCATCCATAGTCTCTTCTAGGGTGGCGGAGAAGGCATACATTAGCTCGTGCGGTAGATTGCTCACGAAGCCGACTGTATCTACGACCACATATTCGCACCCTTCGTCCCATACGCGTTTCGTCAACACATCTAGAGTAGCAAAAAGTCTATCATCAGCATATGTGTCCGCCTTTGCGATAGCATTCATCAGAGTAGACTTGCCAGCATTGGTATATCCGACTAGTGCCACGCTCTTCATTCTGCTGAGACGCTGTTTTCGTGTGGTCTGTCGGCGCTTTTGGATCTCTTTGATCTCTTTTTCTAGTTTTACGATTTTGTCTTGTACTTTTCTTCGATACAGCTCAAGTCGTGATTCACCCAGTCCCTTTGATACACTGCCTCTTCCTTCGTTATTGTTATACTCTTGAATTGTAGCCAATCGCGGTAGTGAATATTTTAGTTCTGCTAGTTCGACCTGTATCTTACCTTCACTCGACTTTGCTCGACCTGCAAATATGTCGAGTATTAGCATAGTTCTATCTATAGACTTGATATCAATGGCATCTTTTAAATTTCTAAGCTGAGATCCAGTCAGTGGACAATCAAATATCACCACATCTACACCGAGATTTTTAGCTTCTTCTGCTATTTCTTCTACCTTTCCCTGTCCAAAATATGTACGGGCATTGATCTCTTTTACTAAAAAGACATTTGTCTTCACCACTTCAAACATTGCAGACTCTGCTAGAAGCTCTAATTCTTTTGACCTATAGTCCGCATTCTCAAGGTTTGTATATGGACACACTAGATACGCTTTTTCTTTTTTTATTTCAATATTTCTCATAATCTCTCCTTTTAATAAATTAATAAATACATCTAAATCACAATGTAAAATAATAAATAAAAGAAAAAGATCTTGATTTCGCGTATCTTTTCTTTGATTCATTTTAGTATTCTATCAAAAAATTGATATCCTAATTAATACTTCTCTTACATTGTGAGATTAATTAAATTACTCATCTCACACCTCCTAACGCGTTTAATTTTAGCAAAACATGCTCATCTTGTCAAGAAAAACCTCATAGAATGTACACACAATATACGAGAATTTCTATATAAATTTGACTAAAATTATATACGCTTCATACTTTACTAAATCTTTTTTAATCTGCTTATTAAACCTACCTTTTAAAAATGTAATACATATTAATTATGAAAATTTAAAAAATCTTTGAAATTATCTTAAATTTATCCAAATATTTGCAAATTTTGTAAAATTATTGCTTATTTTTTATTTTTTTGCTAATATACGGCTATGCGTGTATGCAATTTAGCTAGTGGTAGCAGTGGAAACTGTACTTATATAGAAACGGAAAATACTCGAATTTTGATAGACAATGGCAAGCCATTATCTTATATTTTTGATGCTCTAAATGAGCTAAAAGTCGATCCTGCTACTATAGATGCGATATTGATAACTCACGAACACAGCGATCATATCAAAGGTATAGAAAAGTTTGCCCGTACATACAACACTCATGTATATGCTCATTACGAAATCAGCGAAATCATAAGGAATCAGATACACATAGACTCGAGTCAATTCAATTTCTTTGATTCTGACTTTCATATCGGAGATCTACACATACAGCCCTTTCCTTTGCCACATGACAGCAAATATTGCGTAGGCTATCGAGTATCCGAGCGTGACGCGGTCGTATCAATATGCACCGACTTAGGACATTTCAGCGACGACACCTTTGAAGCCGTGAAATCGAGCGCTCTGATATATCTAGAAGCAAATTACGACCCTGAGATGCTCATGTCTTATCCTAATTATCCACCGTTCTTAAAGCGAAGAATCAATGGTCCGAGAGGACACCTGTCAAATATTAATTGTGCCAAGGCGATCGAGCGCTTGGTGAAATCTGGTACTCGACTCGTAGTGCTATCACACATCAGCGAGCATAGCAATACTGTCAATCTCGCAGTATCCACCATAGCAAATTATCTCGAGAGCAAAAACATTATACCAAATGTAAATATCCGCCTCGACATCTCTCATCATGAACATAGAGGTACAATATTTAGGATAAATCCTACAGAATAGAAATTAATATCACATGCTCATATTTTGCATGATGAGCGATGTCGATAATGGGACCCATGAGACATTGTCGATATGGGAAAGGAACAAACAAGCACCAATCGATGATTGAATTACGATAGTATTCAATCGAGTTTCGCGCAGTTTGTGAC
>CALWFA010000001.1 GCA_944377465.1 uncultured Clostridia bacterium | reverse complement strand
GTATACACCATTGACAACTGGGGCACCTATATCACTTTTGTCGATGAGCACAAGTTTTTGATAATCGCGCTAGTGATTTCGATATGGTGTATCACTTGTACAGCTCAAAACGAATTGAATATGAGAAGAGATAGGAGAATGATGATAGCGTAATGAATAGGTCGAAAGCTAAGCTTAATAAAAAGAGGATAGTCTATATATTATTGGGCTTAGTTTTTGCCATCACTATTGGCGTCACCTATGCTCTACCTGCCATATCGATGATATTCGGCTCGTCGCCTGCCTCAAACACAGCATATGCCAGTGGTCAGCAGTACCAAATAGTCAATGATACTATTGGTAATCCGATTTCATTCTCTGCAGGCTCAGCAAATCGTGAAGTGGCTATAGTGTATTCGTATGGATATGACTTTGATATCCGTATTCAATATTCTTTGTCGTGGAGCGACTCAGCACTAAGTACGAACAATGTAATATTAAACTATGCCGATAGAGATAGCTTGATAGTGGACAATGAGTATATTTATCATACTGAGCCGTTGACAGCAGGCAGCGGGAAGCTGGTGCTGTTTACAGGCGTAGATTTTATAGATGAAGAAGATGCTGATTATATCGGTCAGAGCCTTACTATCGAGATAGAAAGTGTGGAGATATATAAATCACAGACATCATATAGCACATCAAATCCACTATACACGAATACCGTAGCGGGCAGGGCTTGGCTTAGGTATAAGAATAGTAGCGATTATACTAATGCATCTGTAATAGTATACAATATGCGCACTACGACGGACAATATGGTTGCTCACCCAGGAGTAGAGAGCGCGTATTATAAAGATATAGTGAATAATCAAGTGCAGACGGCTATATGGTCTGGTGGCAATCGCGAGTATGCAGGCTTGTCCGCTTATATCATCACGGGCAATAGTCCTATACGCGTGCACACCACCATTATCGGCTCATGGGAGAGGATAGCTGAGACATCACTAGCCGTAGCAGATAATAATATTTTATACAATTATTCTTCTGATTGGACCAAGCTAAGCAATGTGGATAGTACCCAATTTGAGACTAGAGCGTATGATTATGTCATTCCAGCAAATAGCGCAGTATACATAGAGCTATTGGATAGTATAGAGATCACTTGCTTAGGGCCATCAGATATAGGAAACTATGAATTTTATCGTATTCAGACAGTACTACAGATCAACGGTGTAGAGGTCACCGATTATTCAGAAGGGATCGCTGAGATCACGATATCGTCTAGCACGCTTAGCTCTGCGTCCGCCAATTACGCACAGTCGGATATCTCCATAATTAATCAGTCTATATATAATCCGGGACTCTATGACATATTTACTTCTGGTATACAGTCGTTTGACACTGTGGTGAAGCTTACGAACAACACTGCGGACAAAATAAGAGTAAATAGTATTTCGTTCCAACTAGTATATACATACTTTGAGAGCAATCTATCCTCATACACTATTGAGAATAGACGCACAGAGACGGCGTCTATCACGCTCACCCCAGACAATCTCAACTCGTACATCTCAGCCTATTCGTCGGTACAGATACTTTCCAATTTTCAGGCGTCACTACTAAATCTCTTGACCAATTACGATGCTTGGCTAGAGATCGAGATAGTGTCTATCGATTATGACACTGTCACTAGTACGACGAACGCACTTTCGGTACTCACTACGGCAGAGGAGAGCGGAAATAATACAGTCTTTACCTTTACGGTGAAGAACAATTCGAGCGATCTAATATCAAATATCACTGCAGACTTGCTAGTCGAACAGCTCGTGCCGGAATACACACTTCAAGAGAGTAGACCAAGCGCGTGGATAGCGAGCTATTGGAAATATTATTATCTCTCGTCTGGTGAGTATAGGCAGGTATTAGATAGTGACTATTGGGTGGCGGGACAGAGCCCTACTACAAATATATATTCTTTGAGATATAATAATACAAACATTTCGATTTCAAATGCCACTCTGTACAATGGCTTTACTCTAGCGTCTGGCACACAATATACATCTAGTGATCTAGTCCTGGCGCCTAACGAGACGGCGAAGATTCTCTCCTTTACATTTAGTGGAAAGACTGATAATGAATTGATATTCACGACCAGTGCTAGCGGTGCTTCTACGAGTGCGAATCGTGCAGTGTCAATAGTGAACGAAGGTACGGAATACACTTATATCATCAATAATAGCACGAATGCATATTACATTAGATTTACAGGTAGCATTCAGACCACGGCTCCAAACATTGTCACATTGGGCGGATACAATTACTATATCGGAGCACTACAGCCCGGTCATATGATCAGTGTCAGCATGAGCGCATCTACGAATATCTCGTTGACTACGATTATAGCATCGGACTCATATTCGAGGAATGCTATTTCTAGCCAGTGGGGAGAGGAGATCGCTGATATATTTGATTTATATTACAGTTAGAGGAGATAGATGAAAGCAGAAAAGAAGACAGCAAAGATTATTGGTTATGTCATTATATTGGCACTTGTCTTTTTGTGCGCTTTCAATATCACATATTCATATTTTACTGCTACCGATCAGGCTACTGGCACATTGCGATTTGGTAATCTCAATGTGCGATTTGCCTATGGGTATGGCAGTGGAAGTGTGGAAGTCGTAGATTCGGACACACTTACAGTATTTCCAAATGCTTCTAGTGTCAATATTGGAGATAGTTTTACACTTTTGCTAGAGAATGGCACGGATGTCAGTTATCTTGCTTTCAATTCTAGCTCTGATTCTACCAGTAGCTATATTAGGTTTAGGATCAATGCCTACAAGCAAAATGATGGCGTATTAGATTTGTCTACAAATTATGGTCAATATTTTGACTTTGCGGGAAGAAATAATACGGATATCATGCGCTCAGTTAGGACGAATGGGGGCGAGACGAATGCGATCTACTATGTCAGAAGTGCTTTAGCTACAAACTCGACAATGGTATTTGCTACTGGCATCACACTACTATCCAATGCGCCTATTTCGATACTAAATTCCGAGCTGAAAATTACTATCTCATTTGAGGCGGTTCAGCAGGCTAATGAAGCGTTTAGATCTGTCTTTAATGACGGGTGGGGGTATCATTCATCATGGACATAAGGAAGAGGACGAACAATTCTAATTTTGTCACAGCAATTTTAGCATTGCTAGTTCTTTTGCTTGCCTTTACAGGTATCACTTATGCGTGGTTCACATCTGGATCGGGTCTCAGCGTAGAAATGGTGGTCAATATAGGTGGATTGAATCTAAAAATGTATCAATCAATTTCGGGATCCAGAGTGGAGATCAATACCCTTGAAGACAATGCCGATCCTGCCACGGCTAGTTATGTAGATATCACTAATGGTGATGGTGTACTGGAGATTAGACCTGATACGACATATACATTGAATCTAATTTTGTCCAATGAAGACGCAGGTTCGGAAGCTCCATACATTCGCTACAAGATCGAGATGTATGCACAAAATTATCCAAACGATATCTTGCTCAATCCTAATATTACGATATCTAGTCCTTCGACTGATACTGGTGCGGGAGTGTTCGTATTGGATAGTGATGGCTATTATTATTACCAAAACTCTAGTACGGGTAACCCGATAGAATATAGTTCGGGCACTAGCAAGACCATGATCAGTACATTTACTATACCGTATTCAGATTATTATAACAATCCTAATATCAACGGTAATAGTATAAAGATCGTGATCACTGTCGAAGGCTCGGACACGGGTAGCTGGTAAGGAGGGAATATGTTAAATTTTAATGATTTTGACAAGTCTGACCTTCCGTTTGATACTTACAATCAAGATTTTAAGATAGAGACATACGAATCAAAGGATAAAGGTGACGAGAAAAATAAAAAGAAGAGAGAGCGAAAGCTAAAGAAACAGAAAGAACAGACTAAAGAGATCCTAGACGAAAATGCGCAAAACACGCTCAAAAAAGAGGTTCGACCAGTAGAAAGAGCGAGGCTAACTACTAGCAACATGAATATCAGAGAGCTTGAGGAGCTCACTGAGCAGAATATTAGACAATTCAAGCATAGGTCTAGGAGAAATAGGGCGATCATTATCACATTGATAGTAGTCTTATTGATCGCGATTACAGCTGTCGCCGTGTATGCGCGAATGATTTATCTACAAAATAATTGCTTCTTATATACGCATGGCAATGTCGATGCGGTGTACATAGTCGACGGTATGGAAGCGAAGCGGTTTAGGACCCCAGCAGGTCTGCAGGGGAATAGGATATTGCGCGTCGATTTTGATCTAAGTATCGAAGATAGTGGCAATTTTGAGATCCGATTTAGAGTAGATGTATATCAGTCGAATCAACTGTTAGAGAATTGTTTTGTGTATTTGCCTGGAGATGATTTTTATGATGGACGAGACGGGTATTATTATACTCGCGAGCCTGTATCTGGCAATGCTCAATATGATTTGTGTAGTGGAGTGATCTTAGACAACGCGTATGAAGACACTCTAAATACAGAAAACTTCAAACTAGAATTTCACACCTATATTAGTCGAGTGTAGACTTGCATTTAGTATTGGTTTGTGCTAAAATGCTAGTGAGGCAACAATGTTAGAATTATCACATATATATTATAAGATCAAAGATAAAGACACAGAAAAGACCATATTAGAAGATATAAGCTGTGTGTTTGATAGTGATTGCGTGACAGCGATCACGGGGCATAATGGGAGTGGGAAATCTACTCTTACCAAGATTATCATGGGCATTTTAAAGCCCACGAGTGGCAAAATATATTTTAATGGTAGGGATATCACAGATATGAGCATAGACGAGCGTGCTAGGTTGGGCTTGACCTATGCTTTTCAGCTACCTATCACCTTTCGTGGTATTACTATCAAAGAGTTGATAGATATAGCTTCAAATGAAAACAATTCAATTCCAAAAGCGTGCGAATATCTATCTAAAGTAGGTATTTGCGCAAAGGATTATATATATCGGGAGTATGACAAGACACTTTCCGGCGGTGAGCAAAAGCGTATAGAGCTGGCACTAGCAATCGCGAAAAAGGGTGATTGCGTGATTTTTGATGAGCCTGAGGCGGGGATTGATTTGTGGAGCTTCGAGAGATTAAACAATTTGTTTGAGAAAGGGAAATGCTATATCGTAGTGAGTCATCAATCTAGACTGCTCGAGCGCGCGGATAAAATATTGCTACTGACTAATGGTCGGGTGGCTGATTATGGAGACTCGTCTAAAGTGATGAGAAATATGACAAATATGACTTGTGCTCGGGTGAAGGAGGATTAGATGAAGTTAGACAATATTTCAAAGATGCTTTTAGAAAAAATCGCTAATCTTCATGAGATCCCTGACGGAGCGGTATCTTTCAGGCGAAATGGCAAGGGAGAGCTGATTCGCTCCACTCCGCATATCGAGATATCGCGCAAGGCTGACGGCTCAGGGATAGATATTCATGTACTTTCTGCTTGTCAAAATGAAGCCTGTCATATACCCGTAGTGGTGAGTGAGAATGGTATCTTTGATGAAGTCTATAATGACTTCTATATAGATAAAGGAGCGGTAGTCACGATAGTCGCTGGCTGTGGAGTACACTCATCAGGCGAGGCTGGACATAATGGTATACACACTTTTCATATCGGAGAGAATGCCGTAGTGACATATGTAGAGAATCATATAGCGCTCGGTAGTGGTCAAAATAAGGTGCTGAATCCAGTCACCAACATTGATATGCAGAAGAATAGTAGTATGACTATGGAGACGAATCAACTGGGCGGAGTGGATTTCTCAGATAGGGTCACGAAGGCAAATCTAAAAGCAGGCGCTAGTCTAATGGTAAAGGAAAAGATACTGACATCTGGCTTCAATGTGACGAAGACGAATTTCCGCGTCGTAATGACGGGAGAAGATAGTAAATGTAATATCGTGTCGCGCAGTGTGGCGAGAGGGGAGAGCGAGCAGGTGTTTAAGTCCGACCTAATAGGTAAAGCCGAATGTTTTGGGCATGTCGAGTGCGACGGAATAGTGCTCGACAATGCTAGAATCGACTCAGTGCCTAAGGTGTGCGCTAGAGATAAAAATGCATCGCTATCGCACGAAGCAGCTATAGGAAAAATCGCGAGTGAGCAAATCGTAAAACTCATGACGCTAGGGCTCAATAAGGAGCAGGCGGAGAGCAAGATTATAGAGGGATTCTTAAAATAAATTTAGTTTAAAATTAATTAAATATAGATTTTTAATCTATAAAAAATATATTAAAAAATACTCGAAAAAATAAATTTTATATTAAAAATACCGCTATTTATAGTGTTTTGCGGTATTTTTTATTAATTTTTTATTTTTTTATACATTGCATGAATATTCGTATTCATCATTTTTATTTATTTCTTTTTTTAGTGCTTCATATTTTAATTTTGTAGATTCTCCGCCATGGATGTGTTTTACATTAAAGTTCTCCTCCATGAGTCGTTTGACATCTAAGAATAGTTTATAATCCAAATATTTTAATTTGACACTGAGATCGTGGTGCACGGTGCTTTTCGGGATATTAAATGCTTTTGCTGTCGCACGAATGGTGGTGTGTTTATCTAAAATGTAATAAGCGAGTCTGAGCGCTCTGTCGTCTAAATCTTCATAATTCATATTTTGTCTCCTTGGTATAAGGTATTTTATAAATAGACAAAATATGTTAGAATTTGGTAAAAAATAATAAAATTTGTCGAATAGTGGCTGGCTAGTCAGCATCAATCTTGTCTAACAAATTATAGCGCTCGGGTGAAATGATCGCCGTTTCTATGAGCTTTTGAGATAATGGAAATCTAGAATATATATCTTTCACAAAATCGTCTATTACTTTTCTAGATGTGTTATCGTTTGCTGGGCATTTGCTCTTTAGGATAGGCAAATTTTTGCTGACTGCTATGATCTTTCTCTCGTCTGTAAGATATAGCGGTCGGATCAATGTAATGTCGGTCTTGCTCATATACGACTTCGGCATCATGGTGGAGAGGCGTCCCTCGTATAATAGCGACATAAAGAAGGTGTTGATCACATCTGTCATGTGATGTGCGAGCGCTAGCTTGTTGCAATTTAGGCGCTTAGCTACGGTGTTTAATGCTCCGCGTCTCATCTTTGCGCATAATGAGCAGGGATTTTTTTCATGCCTGATGTCAAACACGATTTCTTTGATATCGGTCGGCTCGATGACTAGATCTACATTGAGCTCAGCACAAAATTTTTTGAGTCCACTGTAGTCTTCCTTGCCTGAATAGATGTCAATATTTACTGCTATAATTTCAAATTTGTATAAATTAAATCGTCTAAATTCGGCTAAAGCTTTTAATAATACTAGACTATCTTTTCCGCCTGATACCCCTACGGCTATGCGATCGCCGTCCTGTATTAGTCGATATTTTTCTATTGCCTTTCTCATGCTACTTAAAATTCTCTGCATATAAAATCTCCAAAAAATTTTTTATTTCACTAAATTATACCAAAAAATGCGTAAAATTCAATATATTTTTATAAATTTTTAAAAATTTTGACGAATTTAAATTAAAAACAATTAAAAATTAAATTGTCAAAAATGCAATAATTAAAAATAAAGATCGAAAATATCCATATAATGCTATCTTATAGGCAAAGTTGCCCATTTGCTATATTTTCGCCAATTAATATATATTATATTAAAAATCGACTTTTATCCCTATTTTCTTGACAGATTGCGACTATATTTTGTATAATATTTTTAATATTATTTCGATAATAGCACAAAGTAAAGTGAGGGGTTATGAAAAAAAGAGCATTTAGCATTTTAGCCACTATATTAGTCTTCGTCATGTGCAGTTTTTTGTCTGCATGTGGAGATAAATATAGAGACCTGGAGTTTAATATCACATACGCTTTCAGCGAAGACGCGAGCGAGTGGTACGATGCGAATAATGGAGTAGTGCTCAATTATGGTACAGAGGGAGATCCTTTTGTATTAGATGACAGTACTGGGGGCACGATTTATTTCCGTGTCGAGATTAGAAATGTGAAGGAAAAATACATAGACGAGATCATGGTGACTACAGTCAGCACGAGCTCGAATCTGCTCTTTACTAGTGCTACTGTATCGCAAAATCAAGTGTTTGCAGTGCAGGTCGCAGGCAATGCTGTCTCTACTCTTAGATTTTATGAGACGAATTCTGGCAAGAGTAAGGAAATCAGCTTTGGAGTATATCGTTCGCTAGAGAGTATAGAGGTCGACAGTGCTGTCACTCCTGCTATAGTGAATCGTGTGGGGAATTCGATCGATCTAAATCAATTAGACAATTTGATCTATTGGCCACAGGACAAGAATGGTAATCCACTCACAAACCAGACTGGCGTATTATATGAAATAGATAGCACAGGTTACTATGATGCTAGCAACGAATATCACATAAATAGGAATGCAGACAGTGTCGCACGAATTTTCTCTATAGACGGCAATGGCATCTTGTCAATCTTGTCTGATTTTACGATAGAGACGAACAATTATATTCTGCGCGTCAAGGCTACATCTAGATACAATTCTGAAATCTCTGCCTACTTTGATGTGTATCTAGTCGAGAATCAGACCTTTTCACCTAGAGCGTATTATCTATCAGAATACAATAATGGAATGGCTATCGACATCAGCGAAATCACATTATATAAGGACAGCTCATATGCTACGACCGACTTAGTCATCGACCTGTCTGACCTAAATAGTGTATACACATCTGGGGTCTACACTGTGGATGGCTTGCTAAGATATGAGATAGCTATCTATATCGACGGTGAGAGATATGACCTTAGCATACAGGATGAAGATAGTGATATCATCGTCACAAAAGTGACAAATGCCGAGAATCAATATCGTATCAGCATTAGAAATGTAAATAATGTGGATACATATGATGATGTTACCTTTGCAGTAGAGCTAAGTGGCGCACATTTTCAAAATAATTCAGCACCGAATTATCAAAAGACGGTGCGTGTGTACAAGAGCATTTTGCCGAATAACATTTCAGTAAACGATGAATTAGCGCAAAATGGTCATTTGTACGGCTCAATCTATTACAATAGTACATACAATGGCATTACTATCAAGCTCGACGCATCTCCTATCAGCACCATTTCTAGCACTGAGATATTGATAGAGAAGAATACAAATCTAAACATTTCAGGCGTGACACTATCAGATAAAGGAGATTATTATGCCGTTAGCTCTGGCGATAGTATAACGGTACGATTCTTAAGTGGATCTACAGTCAGCAGTACCGATCTCATTTTGCGTGTAAAAAATACTCCTGCGACATTTGAAAACGAGACCGTAGACGAAGGCTATGTGACAGTAGTATATACGATCAACAAAATAGTGACGGCAGATGAGATAGGTATATATTCATATTCAAATACGATCGTGACCGATCCAGCCTATCAGATCAATGATGAAGAGCTCACGATAAATGCCAATTCTGATACGAAATTTTACCTTTTAGTAGACTATGCGGGTACTACGCTCGATAGGTCATCCATTGAGCTTAGGATAGAGCGTGACAGCACGAATCAAGGGGCGATACGCTTCTCGAATGGCAGTACTACTCTCAGATTAAACGACGCAAGTGTGGTGATGCGTGATTCAGCTACTGGGCAGGCTTTATTTGAGATCACATTAGACAGCATAAATACTGAGGCTACCGCAGATATAGTGATCACTGCTGGCGCAGAGGTGACACTACTCGAAGAGAAATTCTCTATTCGAAGTGTGTATGTAATGGATGAAAGCGCAGGTATCTCTATCGAGCCGTATGCGGGTAGTGAAGGTGTGACTTCGTTCAACGATACCACAGACACAAATTATATCAATAATGGGCATTATAATTTTGCTATTGTGCGTGGTAATAGCGTCATCTTTAATGTGCTCAGCCGAGTGAGTGGGGCTAGTACTCTGTCTAGTGACGCCATATCAGTCAATCGTATAGAGAGATTGCAAGAGGACAATAATCTATCAGGCTTTAGTAATTCATCTTCTATACTTTCATACGGTCGAGTGTACAATACAGAAGGCAGTAAGTATGACAAACTACAGGTAAATACTTTGTCCGTAGGGGACAATGGCACAGGCACGGTCACTCAGATCATCACTGTATATATCCAATATTATACAGTAGATGCAAACAACCTTGTACAATCAGTAGAGCAGGCAGTCAAAATGGAGATAGCGGTATATGAGCCTATCGCTAGTGTACAATTAGAGATCTCAGACCGAGAGATAGTATATATCAATAGCATGTATGAGGACGCGGCTAGCACGGAGATCAGATTTAATTCGCTAAGCTATCCATCTAGAAGTGTAACCTTCACTGACGGAGATACGGTGCGCGTGATCAATAGTGTGTCACAGTTGCGCTTCAATGTAAGTGGCGTAGGCTATGATGAAAATAGCCCTGTAGAGATCTACCTTTCAGATAGTCAAACTGCTCTTGCAAATAATAGCATTTTAGATGCATTGACAGGAGAAATAGTCGTGCGTCTTACGGCTGATCCTAGGACTAGCGGACTATCGGATATTACTATCAGTTTTACAGCATTGCAGTTTGGCACGGTGACTGATGTACGAGTGTCTACTAATATCCAATTCGCAGATTATGAGCTAGCGAACGGCATCAGTGTGAGCGGTAGCGAGATAGTGCAAAACGGTCAAGATAGCTATTATATCTATATGTCGTTTATAGATGTCGAAGCGGGCGAGGATAGTGCGGAATTCTACGCAGAAGCGACATATTCGAATAGTGAGGCATTCCATTATAATGATATAGGTTATAAGCTCTATCAGATCGAGCAAGACGCGAACGGAAATATCAGCCTAGATGAAAACAATCAAGCTATCATGCACGAGATGACTAATCAGTCTGGCGTGCGTGTAGTGATAGAAGATATAGAGAATTCTAATCAAAAGCGTGTCATCATTTATGCAAATAAAAATTATGGTGGCGGACTATTTAGATTAGTGCTGGGTAGTATGGATAGCTACAATGAGGAGACGGGCGAATACGACACTACCTTCTCGCTATTCATCTCTATTAGTGATGGTACCCTTCAGAACAAATATCTCATAAGCGATCAGTCGGATTTGGCAAACATTGTCAACAATATGGACAGCCACTTTGTGCTGTGCAATAACATCGAGATCAGTGGAGATTGGGCACCGATAGGTAAGCTGACATCAGGAATAGAAGAATTCACAGGCACACTTACTGGTAGCATGGACACACTGAATTCGGACAACGAGATCATATCTACCGCTAGATACAAGATCATATTCACGGCAAACGACACGGCATTAGACAGCGAAGGAAATGTCTATTCAGGTCTGTTTGCAAGACTGGGACATGATGCAAGGATCGAAAATCTAGATATAGAAGTGCAGTTTGATACAGCGGACTTCACCTCAAATGCTCAAAATGGAGAGCTATATGTCGGCGCTTTAGCTGGATACAATGACGGTGGCAGGATCAGTGATGTCAATGTGACAATTAGTAGCGATGACTATAATTTATCATTCGCATCGAATATTAGCACAGTAGTCAATTTCGGCGGTATCGTAGGATATAATGCAGGGACTATAGATCTCACCACTTCGAGTGTGAGCAGTGCAGAGCATATTTACATTACTATCAACTCAGTCACTTCGCATAATATAGCCCTAGTGGCGGGTGTAAATGCTGGTGAAATATATGGCGCATATCTAGGCAAATCTAGCTTAAGTAGTGTGAATTATACTGCGATAGCAGATTTGATCGTACTCAATAATTCCACCGGAGCGAGTGCAAATATCGCTGTAATATCTGGTATCAATACGGGCAATATTGAGAATGTGATCGTAGGTGGTCGCATAGGTATATCTAATAGTATAGGTAGCAATATCGTCATAGACGGCTACCTGAGCGGAATATCTGCGCAAAATACAAATACTATTGACACAGTAGCTTCTCTCGGCTTAGAACTAGACGCTACTAGCTCGGATATCAAGGTGTCTGGGGCAGTCGGCTATCTCACAGGTAGTCTAAGCAATGCACGCATAATGACGGCGAGAGTAGAGTTTGCAAACATTACGACCAACGGTATACTGCGTGGAGATGATGTAGTAGCTGGTGTTGTGGCAGAAATGGATAATGGACAGATCACCTTTGCTACAGTAGAAAACTTCACTCTGAATGCACAATCTCTATATAGTACTACCAATCAAGTCGCAGGACTGGTATATTCGGGCAGTGGTACAGTAGCTCGCTCATTAGTAAGTGTAGATATCGATCTAAACGAAACGGCAATGGGAGCAGTCTATCTCACTTCTCCTACGGGCATCAATGAGAGTGACACTTATTATTTAGGTAAGGTATCGAATTTCGACGATAGCAAGATCGTCTCTAGAGTAGATGCGGGCTATCATGTGGTATACACTGATGAAAATGTGTATATCTACAACGGCACAAGCATGAGTACTCTTGCATGGAATGCTTACTTTGAGGCAGTGGATGCGGGCGAAATCTATGCTGTAGTGCCTACAGATGATCTCATCACTAGCAACATTATGACACTAGTGACCCCTACTGCTCAAGATTTTGATCAATATTTAGCTTTAGGTCTGTATACTACAGATGGCGCTAGCTGGACTCTGCTCGGAGAAGATGCAGTGTTCAGTGAGGATGCTGAATATTATCAACTAAATGATACAGTGTGGAATACAATGTATCACGCAGATCAGAATGGTGATCTGATCTCGAATCAAGGTACAGGGTATGACTCTTCCACTACTTATTATAATATTGTGGATGACGATATCTCTGACTATTACACTCAGAATGGAAATGTCTATACTAATGTTACAGATGATAATATAAATATAAATACCACATATTTTAGAAAGCTCGAATGGAATGACGCAGATTGGCAGACATACATTCAATCTTTGATAGGTGAGGCTTCTTATGACACAAATATTTGGAGCTATGCAGAAGATTACAATTATATCACCTTCAATGATATCAACTTCTATTTCCCATATTTAATAGATGATGAAGGAAATTCTCTACTAGTAGATAGACCTAATGAGATTAGGGCAAGCATTGATGAAGGTTATATCATTGAGATCGGTTCGGAATTCGTAGAAAACGAAATCACTGTAGACAATATCAGCGTAGCACACACTGCTATCATAAACTACCATACCAGCACGACAGAATATGTCGCAGAGTCATACAATAGCTATTATTTAATGGATAGGTATGACGATGAGGGTAATTTGCTAGAGAG
Organism: uncultured Clostridia bacterium; assembly: GCA_944377465.1. Classification (GTDB taxonomy): domain Bacteria; phylum Bacillota; class Clostridia; order Christensenellales; family UBA1242; genus Onthoplasma. Next base: position 59,955 of record CALWFA010000001.1, on the reverse strand, counting down.
CGGATTGCTCGATGTAGAGGTCTTGCCGGCAGGAGCCGAAGGTGGCGTGCAGTTTAGAGTGGTGCAAGGCACTCAGTACGCATATATCAATAGCAATAATCAGATCGTATTCACGGCAGTATCGAATGCTAATCCTATCATTGTGCGATGCTATTCAGTATTCAATAGTGAGATATCGACCTATGTAGTGTTCTATACTCAGCTAGGTATCTCGGATCTCGTACTAGATTCGAGCACGATTTACTCAAGCAATGAGCCAAATGCAGAGTTTGAGCTCACTACTTATACTAACACTAATTCAATTTTAATAGATATAAACGCAGAGAATATATATAGAGATCAAGCATTCTCCACTATCTTTGACGCGAATTCGATAGAAGAATATCTTACTGTCGACGCGTATTCAGAAGCTACGAATTCTATATTGCGTGTGGACACTAGAAATTCACTACGAAATGTGACTATCAGCGTCATTTCAGATAGTTTTGACGGTAGAGAGACTAGTGAAATAGTAAATTTCGTCTTGAAGCTAAATCTCACTAAATATTATGGAGAAAATATCTATCCACAGATCGCAGGTCAAGACCAATATTTAGAGCTCGCTTCTACGACACTTCGAGTGGTGGTATACAAGAGTGCCTCTAGTCTGACTATCAATGGTGGTACTAGCTACGAAGCGAATACGAATGCAAATATTAGTTTCAATCTAGACCTAGACACTGGATATTATGATGAAAATGATCTGGCTCAATATATTCCTAATGATCAGATCACAGCATATCAAAATCGTGTATTACTAAACGAGACGGGCAAAGATAGCATCTATCTCACCATCGAAGCAGAGAGTGAAGCAGATCAAGAGAAATTGAATGCGCTAATGACACAAGCAGGTGTGAGTGGATCGGCAGAATTATTTGATTATTCATTCTCATATGAGTTGAATAGAGAGAATGTAGAGATTGTAGGATATAGATACTATGTAGAGCTGATTTTAAAAGACGACTTTGACTATAGATATATAGAGTCGGATATCAATCTTAATATCACTGTGACTAGTGTCAGCTCATCTAGTGTGAGTGATAGTATCACTGTCACATTCATTCCTACAGCACTCAATACCGTGCGCATAGAGAACTTCACCGCTACGAATGTCACTCAGATCAGCAATTACACCTCGCTTCTCCAGAGCAATGCTACAGAGACCTCCATCATCTCACCAGGATCATATGGTGGTGTGATGGTCATCTACCTAGAGCCAAGTTATGCCAATGTGACTGATGCGATACTCACTAGCACGAAGCTTTATGTGCCTTCGCTCGGTAGATATGTAAACATTATGTTTGAGCAACTAGTCAGAAATTCAGACGGTACATATCAGACATATTTTGGAAATAACGAGACAGTCTCAGAAGACAATGGCACCAGTAGCGAAGCAGATGATAAAACTGGTATCAGATTAAACTTGATTTCAAATAGCGACAATAGCTACGACGGTAGAATATATATTCATACCTTTATAGAGGGATTTGTCGGCTATGCTGGCACGATAGATGTAGAGCTGACAGTGAATACAATAAATGGCGGAGTCGTACAGACGACCAAACCTCTCATCACCGAATATCTGCCAGGAGCAAATGTAATATATGATGGAATAGCGACTGACGACGGTGGCTACCTAATCCAGAAAGCTACATATGAAAATGATGTCACTATACGCGTGTATGGTTATCAATTCAATGCTAATCCAGAGATCGGTCTAGAATGGGAGCTCGACGAAGATTCAGCATACGAATACGATCCTACGAAAACTAGATTTGATAGGATTACTCTCACAGAGGCAGAGTTTAACGAGCGCGTAGAGTCAGGTCTAGACACTTATATAGAGGACACTACTGGAGTATTTGTCCTAGCTGGAGACACATATGATGCTAATGCCTTGTATTATGAAAAAGTGATAGACAAGAGCGTGATAGTAGACGACTCAGGCAATACCTATGCAGTCGGAAACTATGTATCTTACTATTTCTTGAGCAATTATGATCAGATCACACAGAATTCTGACGGCTCATATACAGTCGTCATCAGAATGGGTGTAGCTCGAAATATTCCAGCTAGCTTCCGTGTGTCCGCTCGATTGTCGCTGGCTACGGCTGATTCACGCATCACGAGTGATCAAGAAGGTAGCGTGGTATTCCACCCAGTAGATTACATACTAGATGAAGATGGCTTGAGTCTTAGCAATATGTCGGACGGCAATGTCGAGCTGGCATACAATAGGACTACTGGACTGAATTTTGCCTTTGCTACAGAAAACAGCACATATGACTATTCATCTGTCATCTATGAGAAGATGCTACAAGATTTGTCAGATAAAGGCGTGAATATATTAGATCTCTTCTATTACACGAATGACGCAGGTAGAATAGTTCGCTTCAGCGAGAGTGAGTATCATCCAGAGTTTACAGTGAGCCTCAGAGACGGCATAGTGACCATCACAGGCTTAGATGCTTTCTACGAAGAGATCACTTTCATAGTGAAGTATGACTACATCTTAGAAGATGGGCAATATGTAGTGCGCTTCGTAGACCCTGAGACTAATGAGTCTAATAGCGCTAGATATACTCTCACTTTAGAGTTTATGCTCAATATTCAGCTGAGTACGACAGAGGAGCATGCTCGACCTATCTATTCGGTAGACGATATATTTGACGAGAATGGCAATATCCTATTAGTAGAAGGCTTTGACTATATCTTGATGAATGACATCACGCTTGAGAATTTTACCCCAATCAGCACAGCTATCGCGAGCTTAGACGGAAATAATAAGGTGATCAAGATTCGTAGTTTCGCAGTCTCAGTGGATAGGACGAATTACGGACTATTCGACTCGATCGGTACTTATACTTACACTGGAGACGGGACAGAAGAGACTAGACAGACGATACTAAAGAATGTGATCGTCGACTATAGCGAATTCAATACGAATCTAATGCTGACCAATAATAATATCACAGATGTAGTGTTTGGCGGACTCGTGGCTGTGAATAACGGCGGTCTCATCTACAACTGTGATGTGATGAACCTCAGCACTAATACTAAGACTGTATCGATCATCGTGGATGATAGCGCAAGTGTAGATGTGGTGTTCGGTGGACTCGTAGGAGAGAATAGAAATGCAGGTGGATTCACGGGAATCATCACAAATTCTCGAGTGGGTCGCACTGAATACACTCAGATAGTAGTAAATTCGACTGGCGAATCGACTAGGACAGTATATGGCGCAGGACTACAGTTTGTAGTAGGTAGCGATACGGCTAGAGGATTTGCTAGTAGGGTGGCGGGCTTCGTCGGCGTGAATAGCGGTATCATCGCTAGCTCGTATGTATCGAATACTGGTGTGACGAGCTATTCATCGAATCTAAATACAAATATGCTCGCAGGCTTCGTAGCAGAGAATACTAGCACAGGTGAGATCAGATTCAGCTATGTCCAGGCACGCGAAGATGTGATCACTGAGACGAATCCACATTCTACAGGCTTCCAGATCTATGCTGCATCTAATGGTAGCGTAGGTGGCTTCGTATATAGCAATGTGGGTACTATTAGCAACTCATATGCAAATACTGAGTTGTATACTCTTTCCGCATTCGTAGCAGGCTTCGTCTACAATAATACTGGATATATAGAAGAGAGCTATTCGGCATGTATCATGAATAGTGACAATGTTACCAGTGACGCCGCTGAGCAGCCATTCGTGGGTGTAGACAATAATAATAATCTACTCTCGGACGGCACTCTATCAAATGTGTTTTATCTATTAGATGATGAGGCAAATTACACACTTCCAAATTCAGATAAAGATCAAGCTAGCGGACTAAATCTAGAGAATATGTCTAATATCGATAGCTTGACGGGCTTCGTGTTCATAGACAGCAATTCACGCACCGAGCGTCAGCAGGGAGTATGGTCTTACTATACAGTAGATAATGATTATCGCAGATTGCCAGAGCTAAATTCAGCAAATCAGATAGCTCATTCATATAGGTATCTATTGTATCAAGACGAGAATGGTGTATACAATTACACAAACGCTAGAGATTTTGTACCAGGTAGTAGCAATAATCCACACATTATTCGCAGTGTAGATGAGTTTAATTCGACCTTGCGTCCTACTAATTCATCTGCGATGAGCGGATATATCAGATTAATAAATAATATCGATTTTGCAGAGAATGCAAATGCTATCAGCACTAGTCTAAATTATACACTCGGCGATGTGAATAACAATTCGATCACGAGTCTAGACGGTAATGGTATGACTATCAGTGGCATCGTCCTTGATATCAATGAGAGCGATACTTTATCTAATGATAGCGTGGGTCTATTCTCTAGCATAGAAAATGCATATGTAAAGAATATGAATCTAGAATTTGCTTCTCCTAGTGCGACAAATGGTGTATTCAGTACTAGCCGAGCAAAATATTCTGGTGGTCTCGCTGGAAGAGTGAATAATTCTGTAATTATTAATATCAATCTAGACGGTGCATCTACCACTATCAATGGAGCAAACTTTGCAGGTGGTCTCGCTGGTATCGTCATAGGATCTAGTCTAGTGCATGGCATAGACTCGAATCTGAGCGTACAAGTGCAGAATACCAATCCAAACTATAATCTATATTATAGTGAGCAAGATGCTATAGCTCTACAGATCACGACTAGTGATCAGTATGATGCATATCTCGACTCTCTCTCATACGCGGGCGGTATAGCAGGTGTGATAGATGTGACGAGCAGAGCGAATGTGAATTACAATCTATCCTTCATCAATATACATGGTGATGAGATGTATCAGCGATCAGATGTCGAGGCAAATATCCTAGCCGATTACGCGGGCGGTATCGCGGGATATGCGAGCAGAAATGTGAATGCTATACGACTAAAATACTATACAGGTACGACGGATAGGATCAGTGGACAGTTTGCGGTCGGTGGCTTATTCGCAGTGCTAGTAGGAGATATCACAGCCTCTCAAGTCACAGCAGATGAGGATATTCAGTACACCTATGATACAGAATTCGGAGAATATATCATCGCCTTAGAGAGTGGCGAAGATGTGACTATAGACGACTCACTCATAGGTAATCCTGGACTACTCGAGTCATATGGCTATGCTGGTGGACTGGTGGGCATAGGTATCAATTCGAATATCTATGCTAGCTACAGCAAGGCAAGCTTCATCTCAGGTGTCACAGTAGGTGGACTATTAGGCGTGAGCGTAGCGAGCGAGATTAGACAGTCATATGCTGTGCCATATATTAACTTTGATAGCACAAATATCGTCTACGAAAAGATAGGCGGTCTGATCGGATCTGCATATGCTTCGCAGAATAGAAACAACGAAGTAGGCACATATATCAATTTCTTGAATACTATATTAGGAGTGCGAAATCAGTCGACCGACTTGATCTATACATTCTCTACTATATTGATCGATAGAGAGGATATAGCGAATACAAATACGAATGGTGACAATATCGAATACAATTATGTCGCTGCCGACTTTGGTAGAGTGGGACAGTACGATTTTGGAGATATCACTAGCAATGGTGGCACTACTATGCAGTTTACATATTCAGGCAGAGTGTCTCAGTACGAGCTAGAGACCGATACAGACGGAGTAGCACTATTCAGTACATTCTCAAATCATGATGAGAATCTAGCCGATATCTACAATGTAGAAGCGCAAGATCAGGAGTCGATCTTCAACACTATCTTCGGTGGTTGGGAGACTCAATACTGGTCATTGGATCATGAGAGATATTTCCCATTACTTTTGGAAAATAGAGTACTCAATTATATTGAAATAGCGACCGCTTCTGACTTCTTAAATATGCTGTCAAACCCTACAGGTAGCTACAAGATTGTACAAGATATCGATTTAGCAAATAGCGAGGATAGTTGGTATGACAAGATAGCTACGAATTCAAACTTTATCTTTGATATAGATTTCCAAGGTGTGCTGGTCGGCGAGAAGGAAGATGACGGTGGTATTCCAGTCGTCAGCGGACTAAAGCTAAGCCCAGGATACAGCAATCAAGATGCGGGACTATTTAGACAGTCTACAAACGCGATCTTTAGAAACATCACATTTGTATGGGAAGATGGCACAGACAATGTCGCTGTAAATCTAAACAACAAAGTCACGATCAATACCTTTGGTGGAGTGAGCGCATACGATCAGAATTCGCAATTCACGAACATCACTGTGCGCGTAGCGAATACTAGTGCCAATAATGAAAGTAATCCAAATATCGAAACTAGTTTGTTCGGCGAGAGCAATATTACTAATAGAGGTAGCATAGCAGGCTTCGGCGGAGTGGTAGGTCATGCTGATAATAGCACTATCACGAATTGCACCTTCTCAGGATATGTGAATACAAATCTGAGCAATTCTGTCAGCACATCGAATATAGATTTTGGTGCGATCGTAGGTCTTGCCACAAGGTCTGGATTTAGCGAAGACGAAGAAGGCAATATAGTAGAAGGTAATACCACTATAATGAATTCATATGTAGGTATGAATTATAGCGAGATGGAGGAGATCGAAAAGACTAAATTTGATCTAAGCATTCTAGGTGGCTCGACTGTCAATATTGGTGGCGCAGTAGGACGCGCAGTGTCTAGTGCAGTGTCAGCTATCAATGTGGGTGGATACACATATTCTAGTGATTATCAAAAGGTTACCTTCAATATTAAATTAGCAGGCAATACCAATTCTTATGTAAACTTTGGTGGATTGGTAGGAAACTCTGACAATTCGGTCATCAGTTCTTCAGATGTCCTGAGTGAGATCAATCTGACTGGAGATTCTGGACAAGGAGAGTCTACAGGTGGACAACGCACTATCGTAGCAGGATTGATAGGATTCATGTCAGTAAATAGTACGAGTGTTAGTTTGAGTGCAGGAAATGTGGATAACTCAAATACCCAAGCAATCATCAATATAGGTAATAGTTCGACCAACACTACGATAGGCAATCTATATGTGTCTACAGGTATTGGATACGCTAGTGCTACTAACAACAATTCAATCTCTATTGAGCAATGTCTATTCACTGGTACTATCTCATCAGAAGATGAGGACGGTGGCTATCCTAATATTAGCGTGGCGCATGCTGGTGGCGCTTTGGCTTATGGATCAAATAATTCTACTATCAGGCTTAGCGAGGTGATGTCCACTACTGATATTATACTGGGTGGATACGACTCATATGAGATGTATATTGGTGGTCTCGTAGGTCAAGCCTACCGTGTAGAACTGATCAACTGTGAGAGCATCGGACGAGTGATACCTATCACTGATGAGAATTCGGACATTAGCGAGATGGATTTCTATTTCGCAGGTCTTGTCGGAAAGGTGGACGGTAGCGTATTAGCAAATGCCGTATACTCACTATCCAGCATCATCACGGATAGCGTGCAGGATAGCTCTATTCAAAAAGTGAATGCGAGCGCACTGTTTGGGGATGTCGAAAACCTAAATAAAGATGAAATACAGCATGTATATTATTCATCTGACTATGCTCTAGTACCAGAGCTATCTGGTGTGGGCTCTAACTTGTCAGCATATACACTCGCACGCTCAAATAGCTGGCGAATAGATATAAGCAATCCATTTAACTCTAGTCAAAATATTTGGGCAGAGGTCACAGGTGTGGATACAAATTCGAATACGGCTAGTGAATTTTATCTACCATTCATAGCGAGTCTCACCGAGGCTATGACTAATTATAGTATCATGTCTCTAAATACGACAGCTGGATCAAGGGGATATACTTATATACCTAGTGCTCTGAATCCTACTATCTTGACAGGTACAAATTCTGACTCTAATTGGGTAGAGTCGTATAAATACTATATAATGTCTAGCAACGAAGTCGATCATTTCAGTCTACCTACGAGCGACGGTACGAATAATGTCGCACTCAATGGTATATTGATGGGTGGAGAGACAGAGTATGACATCTCTAGCTTTGATATCAAAAATATCACAATAGGTGGAGATGGTTCGTTAGTCTACTATGGCATAATCCCAGCAGTAGCTAAACATAGCGCAGTGTCGAATCTTCACATTAGACTAGATGCAGACACAGCACTAACAGGTGCGGGAATATTCGGCTTGATAGTGGGCTATAATAACGGCGTGGTATCCAATGTCTCAGTGCAAGGCACGGGCATAACGCTAGGACTTAATAATGGTCAAGATGTCGGTCTGATCGTAGGACAGAACGAAGGTATGCTCGAGTATGCATATTCGACAGCTGAGATCGTTAAATTAAATTACACAGATTCAGGCTCAGACAATAGACCTACGCTAGCTGGTATCGCGTATCAAAATGCGGGACTATTAGTATCTAGCTACTTTACCGGATATATTGACAATAGATTAGCTATAGGCGAGGACAATCTAGCTACAGATTCTATCATCTCTGCAGGTATACTGATTCAGATCCAAACTGACTCACTAGACTCGTATGAGGGATATATCTATAACTGCTACATGGCAGGTGTGATCGAGCAGATCGGCTCGAGCACGATGACTGAAGAAGACACGGACAATTATAATAGTTTCATAGCATATGCAGACGGCTTATTTACGGAAGGCATAGAGGACTCTGCAGATTCTGCACGCGGAAAGAATAACTATATAGATAGTTTATCCAATGTAGAGACTGTCTCGATAGGTACTAATGGCGAAGTATTGAGGACAGCTTTGACAGCGGATTTGATGGCAAATAATTCATTATTGTCTGGTAGCTGGCATCTGACAGCGAAGAGGCATACTTCAGGCTATATCTATTTTGATACGGCTAGTCTGACTTACGGATACAATTATCTATATCCTGTCATCGCGTTTAATAAGCTCGCTTCTGGCACGCTCAATGGGGATATTGTAACTTTCAGTGACGGTGCTTATCAGCTGTATACAGGTACAGGAGCGAATGTAGATGGCGAATATGCGAATGCAAGCGTAAGTACGATCGACGCGTTTGCAAGTAATATGACCGCGCTGAATAACGCTATGCGTATACCGCATCTAGGAGTGCTTAGTGCGATACAGTCATTGGCTATACCATTTGATGCTGATGGCAATGTATCTATGGTCGTAAATTCAAATCAGACTAAACTAAACTATGTATTGATCTACGACATAGACAAAGAAGCGACATGGATGTCTGTAGGTGGTAGAGACAATGGTAGTGCTTTCTATGATGGTGCCCTAGCGTCCTTCAATGGATTATTCATTTCTAGCAAATATTATGACTTTGAAATGGCGGACGGCAGTGCTATCATTCAGTTAGATGCTACTGGAGAGGGATCAGCCTCCGCATGTATCGTCAGCGGGCTTACGGACGGACTATTTGACAATATCCAAGATTCTTATATCGGATATATAAAGTTTGGTAGCAATTCTACTAGCGGTTTCTCAGCATCAGGACTTTTAGGTAAAACTGTGAATGGTCTGACTACTGCTGATGGTAATTCTAGTTCGGTTAGCAACATCGTAGTAGACAATATCCAGATATTAGAAGGCACTACTGTCACTGCAAATAACAATACCGGTGCAGACGGTGGAGATATATCTACCGCTATCGGTGCACTATTTGGTACGATCAGTTCGGGTAATGTCACGATCAAAGATTTCATCACATATTTTGTATTTGCAGGAGTGCAGTCATATTCCGTTACATTATATGGAGCAGAGAGCATGGGATTGATCGCTGGTCAGATGACAGGCGGTACTCTCACATTGTCTAATGAAAATGTGAACGAATATAATTCTACCTTGTATGTAAACTTCACAGGAGATAGAGACGATGTCTCGGGTGGATTGATAGGAAATATCAATTCTAATGTGGCTACTAGGATCATAGGTAACGAATATATCATAAAGATCACCGCAGACGATAGGACACGCTCGATAGCGTCTCTAGGCGGTATCATTGGATCTGCTACTGGCACGAATTCTACCGTCTCAGCATCTGTTGAAAATATAATCGTCGATCTGTCGGCAAATGACGATCCGATCAATACGAGAATTTTGGGCGGGCTGATCGCTAGTTCATCGCAAAACATCACATTCACAGATTGTGCGATTGATTTCAGCAGTGAGATCAGGATAGAGTCGACATTATCTGACGATGAAGTTTATCAGTTTGGTATGCTGGCGGCTTCAGTGCAGGGTGGCATCTTGACTGTAGATAATCTATATTCTTATGCCAATGCAGAAGCAGGCACTATAACAATACAGATGAATAGTACAGATACTGAATCTAGATATAGTACAATCTATGAACAAAATCATGCTTTCGGTGGATTAGTGGGAAGCATGAGCGATGGAGAAGTTAGCTATTCATTCAATACGACAGGTATGACTGGAGCTGAAGGAAAAGTAGGACTAAAGATGCCTAGTATTACCGTGCAAAATGGTTATAACTTAGGCGGAATAGTCGGCGTATATAGTGGAGGTACTATATCGATCACCAACGCTTCAGAAGATAATCAAGATTATAGATATATGGTCAATATAAAAGGTACGACCAATGTCGGCGGAGCGGTCGGTCTGGTGACGGACGATATTAGTGATATGATCGATGAAGATGACGGCGCATGGAATTTCTTAGCAGAAGATTATCCATTTGCTACTATATCGACAGTTTTTACTGGTTTCACTAATAGATACAACTATGGTGGACTATTTGGATATTACAAGGCAAACATTTTAGGCAATGAAATAGCAGAGGGCGAAACGGTCGATGAAGATGACATTGACTATATCGTCAACGCAAATATTATCACCATACCAGCAGTAGACGCAGATACACCTGTAGTCATCTACAATGTCGGCGGTATTGCGGGTAATACTGACGCTACTGTTATCACGAATCTTAAGAATGAAGGTAATATCGACGGACTCACTACAGATGACACAAATGGCGTAGGTGCAAGCACCAATGTGCTGAATGTAAATACCGAGCCTGACTCTCAAGGAACGCAGGCTGTATTGTATAAATCTATTCGTACGGTGAATGTCGGCGGAGTGGTAGGCGTATTGCCAGAAGATGTCACTATCACGAACATTCAGAATACTGCCACTATTGTGGGATATCAGAATGTAGGAGGTCTAGTAGGCATAGCATCGGGTACAGGTATCAGTCTGGACAATGCAGATTCGACCTATGTGAAAGCACTAGAAAATGGTGCAACAAGCTTAGCAAGTGGTACTTATTATCAGAGAGTGGTGGATGATGCTACTGGCTTGGTGAGATATGATCTAGTGTCATACAATGCAGATACGGACACGGGTACTGATTTAGACAGTTTATACAATCTAAATACTGAAAGCAATCAGTCTGGCTCGGTCATCGGTGCAGTGAATGTCGGCGGTGCAGTCGGGTATGTAAATGGAGCAGAGATTGTCAATGTATACGCTAGCGGTAATGTGTTTGGCAATGCTAATGTCGGCGGAATGGTCGGATACTTAAAGAATTCAAATTCTTATATTTCTTATAACTTCTATCGCTTAGAGACCGTAGAAGATGCTATGGCTCCGACAGAGATTTTAGTCAAAGGTATATATGTAAATTATAAGACCCTCGACGAAGAAGAAGATGTGGTGATCTCCAATTATGTCATACCTACTAATATAGGTGGTTTCGTAGGATATGCGTTTGACGGCGTCATCGAGTACAATACAGTATTAGATGTCTCTGTCACTAGTGCACAGGAAGGTCTCGACTCTAACGCAGGCATCGTGATGACCAATACGAACAATCTCACTATATCCACTAATGCAAATAATATGGTAGATGTGAACATTATAGAATCATCTAGCAATGGTGCAGGCGTCGGATATGTCGATGTAGAGATGAACAATGACAATATTGTGAATTATAATCATTACGAATTTGAGACGAGTGACGGCAGTATGCGTACTGTAGATTTCAATGATATCTCTACAGGATATGGTGGCTTTGCAGGTGCGATCCACACCAATGTCACTCTGAATAGGGACTCAAGTGATACCTATTTCTATATAAATACCAATACTTTTGCAGCAGATACTGTAGCTAGCCTAGGTGTCAATGTCGGTGCTTACTATGGCTACTATTATGCGGCAGATAATTGGACTCAAGACTCAGTCGTCACAGTGATCCAGACTCCAGAGTTGGTAGGTAGAGAAAATGGAGAGGTCATTGTCAGTGGTGGCTACAGCGTAGGTGGAGTCATCGGTCAATACGCAGGCGAATCAATCGGTGACTTTGACTTAGGTAAAGTAGCAGGCAATGTGACGATCTATATCCAAGGTAAGACTAGCACAGACGATACCACAGGCGCTACTAATGATGATGCAAATAGTATCGTAGGAATGTATGTCGGTGGCTTGATAGGTCAGCTCACTGTCGAGAGTGGAGACTCTCCATATCTAGCCATTACAGAAGATATGAATGTAAAAGTCAGGATCAACACTACGAATACTTACTATTCGGGCGGACTGGTAGGTAGAGTGCTCGCTAATGGAGACATCACCTTCCGAGGCGATGTCAGCACGCAGGTGACTACTGGTGGATATAGTGATTCTTCTGTTAGTACCAATTTCGGTGGTCTGATCGGTATGCTCAAGGTAGCAGAGAGTTCGAGTGAAAATTCTGGATATGTCATCACAGTAGAAGGCACTCATTATTACGCCTTTACGATCAATACGATCGAGAATAGCAATTACTATGATGCACCTAGTGTGTATGATGCGTCTGAGAGTGACAATGAAGTGTATCTCACCGCTATCGCGACATATGTCAACCTTGACAGCTTCAGAATCTCGCCTACTAGTGATGCTAGCTTCTATAGTGCGAGGGCAAAGAACCCTACTCGTCCAGATGACAGTTGGGGTTGGGCAGCAGAATACACGATGTTCAAGCAGATGCAGAGAGCGATCTCACAGACGGAAGCTGAATGGGACGCTATCTCAGAGGTCTACGATGCTCAGAATATCAAATATGTAGGGACTATTGATAATTTAAAGTTAGAGAATACAGCCTTGGCTGGTCCTAGCAAATTATGGACGGACAGTGTGACCGCGGCAGTCAATGCAGGCATATTGCCTGAAGACACAGCCGTAGATACTTTCTCTGGTTCCATTAAAAAGCCGACGCAAAACACTGGTGAATCGAATGAAGATTATAGTAGAAGACTGCATGCATGGATGAACCTTCCAATGATTGAAAAGAGTGGCTCAAATTATATCTTCAATCCAAACTATATTTGCTACACAGTATATGAAGAAGTAGAAGGTATGCCAAAACTTTATTCTCCGATAGGCATTGCCGATCCTTATTATGATAACAACGGAGATTATGATACACCTCAAAATATTGGTCCAGATTATTGGCAATGGGCAGGCGCGATATTTGGATGGAATGAACCGCCACCTACACTTTACAATCTAAATCTAAATGAAGGAATTTATAAAGGTTTGACATATTTAGATTTTAGTGAAGGTACACAATATACAACTATTAATCCACAACCAGGAGAAGACTCTAAAGCAACATTCTGGGAATCAAACAAGAGTTTTAGACAATATTTCTGCACAATAGATAACTATGATGGACAATCTGTATACTTCCAGTTTAATGTATTCTATGAAAACAATACATTAAGTAATAGTGGTGTAAGCGTAACTGTTTCAGATAAGCTAGCAGACAGTGGCTCAATGTTTGATACGAATGGTGTAGCTACTACGAATTATGATACAGTAATGAAAAATAAAGCTAATGAAGAGACATATCCTTGGTATAAAGGATGGAAAACATTTGTAACCGTTGTTGAAATAGCGGGTATATTCGTAGGATTTGGCGGTATGAGCTTAATAAAAGGAGCAGGGAAATTAATAGGTAAAGGTATTGTCTCACTTGTAAAGAAAATGACGGTGAAAAAACTTATTAAGGGAGCCCTTAATGTGTTAATCGGTTATGCAATTTCACAAGTGATTTTTGGACAGTCGCTAGCTACACTTTATGTTCAAAGTACCTATAGTAATGTTAGAAATCAGACGCTAGGTTATATGTCAGAATCATATCAGCGATCCGTTAAGTTTGAGAATGGCGTCATGGTGGTACAATCCGATAGTGCATATGTGGGTGAAAATGGAGATTCTTATTTGTATTACTCATCTACGAGACCAAATGACTATTATATCAATAGATATTATGTATATCACGAAGAAAATGGTGCATATGTTACAGAGTTGCTTTCTGAGCTTCCTGTAGATATAAGTAATAATGATCCTATAGGTGAAAACAATGATTTTGCTGGAGCATATGAATATACATATGGCGGTACTACATATTATGCATATCCATATTATGAATACCAGGATGGTGCGTATTATATACTGGCAGATGCTGTAGAGATGGAATATCGATTGACGCAATACTTTGACACATCAGATATGAGAGAGGACAATGATTATGTGATGAATCGTGGCTACTACTATGTGCGTGGTTCGTATGATTCAGATGACATGACATATGAGGTTAGTGGAGGCGTCACAAATAGCCTTAGCTATAGCAATGGTGAATATTCAGTAAACGGAGTAGAATGGTCGAATACGACCGCTGCGAATAAAGGATACGAGCCTACCTATTCATCTAAAGCGGTGTCATATTATCCTATTCTAGGTGTATCTGCAAATAATGGGAAATTAGAATATGGAATAGGGACAGACTCAAAAATATATGATTTAGGTTATGGCTATATGCAAGGTGCTTACTACACTGCGATAGGTAATAATTATACTTCTATTACAGGGATGGAGTCTCTATATAAAGTCGGTACATTCACACGCATACAAGATGACGAACCAGATCTCACGGGTCTCACTAAAGGTGTAGACTATATTCAGGTGAATGAATATACAAGAGATGCAGAAGGTGTCATTATTGACATTACTCCACATTATTATATGTTAACAGCTGTGACTGAGCCAGAGAAGAATGATAGCACAGCATCTTATACTGGAGACATATCCGTCGAAGCAGGAAATTATAATGCTAGTTATTATACTTATAGGCTATATCCATATTCGTTTACAGATCCGTATCATATCTCATTTGAAGGAAATGCTAAAGATTCAGAATACTATATAGCATATCAATATAATACTAGCATCAGCAGTCCTATTAGGCACACTCCTACATATTATTACTATGAGGGCGGATATCATGTCGAAATTCAGAATACAGCTGAAGGCACAGAACATACGGCATATATTAAAATAATAGATAGCGAAGAAGTTGGAGATGATGAAATCAGTAAAAATAAAGGGAATATTAGCTTGTATATATATGATGAAGAGAGCAATAATAGTACACAGGTGTATAGGGATAACGAAGGAAATAATTTCACTATAGCGGATCTAATATCTGTCATGTCAGGAAATTCAATTAAAGTGTATTATGGAGAAATTTCTACTTCGGCAGAAATAGACGATCTATACATTAACGATGTATCAGGTTTAATTTCGGATGAAGAACTAAGGATATATTCATTATCATACAATTATTATTATCAAGCGAATGATGGCTTATATAGAATATCCGATTCGGCTAATATAATAGACGGTAATCTGGCGACTGTAGATATTATATTGCCTCAGACGAATAATACGGATACGAATTATAATTATAATAAGTATCTAGTCAATCCTGATGCTCAGATCTATACTAGATATAGATATAGTTCTACTACATATTTCAATGGGGCGACTGTATGGCCACGGTTGAATACAGATAGTGGTACAAGTACGGACCGCAGTAGTTATTATGTATATAGAGAAGGCTACGCTCAGCCTAATGCGGGTAAGACGACTTACCTAGTAGAAGGCTGTAGAGTGATACTCGGTGGAGGCGTATTCTATAATACTTGGACCTCTGACTCTGACAATGGCAACGGAACAGTTGTAGGTAGTATAGGCATAATTTAATGAAAAATCACTTCACGCGATCCCGTGAAGTGATTTTTATATCATAAAGCCACCAGATCTCTGGTGGCTTTGTTTTTATTGCTCAGATTCTAATTCTGATTCATAATTTTTAAATGTTATTCTATTATATGAGAAATAATATGTAACATTTGTGGCATTGTTTTGAAATTCTTCCAATGCTTCGTTAGTACAAGTCCAAGCTAGTGGTTGATTTAATACATTATTCCCGATTGTTGTCACTTCTGCACCAAGTGAAGGTATTAGCTGGATAGTCCTGTATTCTCCTTTATCAATGATAGAGTCTGCATGAGTCATTATTTGGACATCAAAAGTCTGATCTTCTACAGAGAAATCTAACAATGAGAAATCAAGGTCGTCGCCTAATACTTCTCGAATATTTCTGTCTCTTCTAAAGTCGTTTAGATACGCTTCATATCTTTCAGTGGTAAGACTCGCGACTTTTGCTTCCACTGGAGTCTTTTTGTTAGATATCTCTTGGACAAAGAATGGTGCTTGGATATAGCCATCTTCATGAAGCATTACAAACTCTTCTTTTTCTTGATCGGTGATAGAATATTTTAGATTATAGCAAGTATAGTACGGGGTGGAGTCATTATTCTCCACTCTAGCATACACATATAGGTAATTCGGCTCATCATCTTTGATATAAGTAGTGGCATATGCCTCCACTTCATCGTTTTTGATTGGAGTGGTATCTATGCCTATACTTTCGATATATCCATAAGGTATGGCAAATATTTTATTTACCCTCTCAGTTCCCTCCTCGGCATTGTGATACTCTTCTATAACCTCATCATAGTATGGATCGTTTAGTACGGCTCGTAGGATATCGCTATATTGTGCGGTCGGATCAGGATTGTCTGGGTTAGGGTTAGGATTGTCGGGATTGATCGGATCGACGATTGGGTTGTCTGGGTCGACAGGTCTATCGGTCGAAGGTGTATATGTACAGCCTACCATAGTAGCGACTAGCGCTCCAGCTAGCACGAGACTAGTAATCGCTCGCTTACTAGTCTTTGAAGGGAAAGCGTTTTCACGCTTACCAGTCTTTGAAATGAAAGCGTTTTTTAGCTTATTTGCTAATTTTACTAAAAGATTTTCCATAATTTCTCCTATTATCTCTTGTCATTTTATCACATTCGTCATGATATGTCAATATATGATTGTGAGATTATATGCCATATTTTTACGAATAAATGTCGAAAAATCTTGTCAAAAATTAGCTATCGATCTGTGTTTGGTCAGTATATAAGATTAAAGATTATGGTATTTTTAGCAGATTTTATCAGATCAAGGCGGGTTTGGGCTACATTTATTGATATACGAATAATGATAGATTTATAATTTAATTATAGTAAGATCAGGGTCTTGTCTTATTGCTAGCATTCATGAAGAGATATAAGTTTATGATATAAGTTCTTTTATTATGGTATAAAGAGTCTTTATATTTTTATATTTAGATATGTTTTATATTTTATAGATTTATTTCGTATGAACATATATGAGTGATATACCTAGTAGTCAGGATCAATGGTGGGGGCGGAAGCGCACGGCGTGAGCCGTGCCGGGCGAAGGCTTGCCTTCGCCTAAAATCGCTAGATTTGCTTCCGCCGTGTTCAAGCGGATAAATAGAACAGTAAAAAGATTTTAAAATTATGTAAAAATACTGTTGACAAATCATTTCTTTTGACATATAATATACACAGTTAAATAAAAATTCTGCCAAAGACCACAAGTGCCACACTTGGCGTAAACGAAGTTGCTTGTGTAGGAGAGAAGAGAATGTCGATTGATTAGATTCCTTTTGTCTTGGCAAGAGGAATTTTTATTTACAAAGCATAAAGGAGGATAAAGTGTCAGCAAATCTAGAAGCAAAAAAATCTGCGGTAGAAGAGATTAAGAAGCTGATTTCTGATTCGAAATCGGTAGTATTAGTTGATTACCGCGGTATCACAGTGGCTCAAGACACCGCTCTTAGAAAGTCTATGCGTGAGAATAATGTAGTGTATAAGGTTATTAAAAATACATTGTTCAAGAAAGCATGTGACCAACTAGGCATCACGGGTCTAGACGAATCACTAAATGGTACCACCGCATTTGCGTTTGGCTTAGATGACGAGACTGTAGCTCCTCGCATGATCAAGAATGCTATGAAAGATTACACCGCAATGTCTATCAAGGCTGGCTATTACAATGGTCAGGCTCTCGATGACAAAGGCGTGATGACTCTAGCTAACATTCCTAGCAAAGATCAGCTTGTTGCACAGTTATTGTATGTCCTCAATGCACCAGTTTCGGGTCTTGCTCGTGCATTAAAAGCAATCGCAGAAAAAGAATAAGACTTAAAATATTAAAAGGAGAAAGTTATGACTAAACAAGAATTCGTTGAAGAAATCAAAAAGATGACCGCCGTTGAATTAAACGAGTTGGTAAAAGCATTAGAAGAAGAATTTGGCGTAAGTGCAGCTGCTGCTGTAGTGGCTGGTCCAGCTGTAGCTGGTGAGGCTGCTGCCCCTGCAGAAGAAAAGACTGAATTCAATGTAGTATTGAAGGAAGTAGGCGCTAATAAGATCGCTGTCATCAAGGCTGTGCGTGAGGCTACTGGTCTTGGCTTGATGGAAGCTAAGAACCTTGTAGAGAGCGCTCCTTCTACAGTGAAGGAAAATGTTCCTACAGCTGATGCTAAGGCTCTTGAAGAAGCTCTTAAGGCTGCCGGTGCTACTGTTGAACTTAAATAATTCTTTATGCTACAAAATGCCACTATCCGTGGCATTTTTTTATAATTACGCTTAGGATTTAATCAAACTGTGCATTTGACAAACCGCACCAATTATATTAAAATGGAAATATGTCAGATTTATCAAATTTTAAGGACAAGGTGGACACTCTTTATAAACTATTAGATTTCGATTCGATGAAAGGGTTTCCCGGCGTGATCGAAATCTTTGACACCAAAAATTCAAGTTATAGTACAAATATCGGTAGAACGGCAAGTAAATATATAGAGATAGAAGGAAATAAATATTTTGTGAAATATCCTGCACTCGGTGGGGAAAAACATGAATTTTTTACTGAATTGTTTACCTCCTTTATAGCAAAGAAGCTCGGGATCGACTGCATTGATGCAAAGTTATTGA
This sequence comes from uncultured Clostridia bacterium, assembly GCA_944377465.1. Lineage (GTDB taxonomy): Bacteria > Bacillota > Clostridia > Christensenellales > UBA1242 > Onthoplasma. The sequence continues at coordinate 40,752 of CALWFA010000001.1, read as the reverse complement.
TAGACCATAGCGTCCAAGCTTTGGGTGTAATCTCTCCAGATTTTGGCGAACATGTCGCATATAGTGAATTTGGCGGAGAGATCGATTACTCGGGCTGGTCCACATCGGTCATGGATATCATAGAGCGATTAGAGGCGCGCATAGATCGCTTTACGAATGTCTCACTAGATTCCGAGAAACTAAGACAAAAGCTAAATAAAATTTCCTGTTTTGATTATTTGACCTCGCAGAGAGATAGGCATGGTAGGAATATTGCCTTTCAAATAAAACAAGAGCGTGGGATGAACTACTTAGATCTAGCGCCTCTCTATGACAACGGCAATGCATTCATGCGTTCTACTGATAAATTTTTTAAGTTCAGTCCAAATAATTCACATGTATATGGAGTAGAAGAGCAAAAATTATTGAATGGAGAATTTCATGATATGCTAGATTGGTTTTCTACTAATTTTAGTGATGAGAATTTTGACGCCTTGATACATGAATTCAACGAAATCTACGGATTGGATAAGATTTATATTAAGGAACACTACCTCACGATCAAAGATAGGATAAAGAGCGCGGTCCAGTATAAAATCAAGCAGTGTCAGATGCGAAAAGTCGTGGAGACTTTTATCCCGCTAGAAGTGGTCTATGCGGTTATTAAGAGACACATGCCAGAGTCGGCAGATTATGAATATCATTTTGCGATAACCTTGGCAGAGTATTATGGAGAAGATTCGTATAGCCATAGCTACACCAATTTTTATAAAGAAAAACATGGCGAAATAACTGCATGGAAATGGTACGACGAGTGTCTAGAGCTGGCGTCGAATATGGACGATCCTGAGGTCCAGTCCGCAAAAGAAGAGCTGGCAAATAAAAGGCGCACTTATTATGCTAAGATACTGCAGAATATGCTAGAGCGCCGACCTATTAATCATAATTTATATGACGATATTCAGGTGCTATTGTTTGATGGGCTGGAGAAGAGGTATGTAGAACTGCCGAAAGAAGAACTATGGAGAACGCGTGAATATGGCTTTTTTAGGATATGCCAGGAGTATTCGGTATTTAAAGCGCTACGCGAATGGTGCGCTAATTTTGATATAGCACATGCTTCAGCTGAGTCAAAGCAGGAATATCGGCAGATAAAGAGATTGTTAAAGCAATATATTAGATTCATAAACTCATTTACGAACAATAAATTAAAATATGAAGATATAGAAAGATTGCAGAGAATGGGTCTAGAGATAGATAAGACTTCTGGTCTTAGAGAGGTGAGATATGAAAGTTAAACTGTGTTATAAGGATCTAAAAATAGGAGAATTAACCTATGACGGAGATAAGTATGAATATGTCTCTTTGCCTGATAGATCAAAATTTTTAAAAGAGTATGGCTATATAGATTTCCCGCTCGCGAGTATTAAAAATAAAAAGTCTAGAGAAATGCCGTATTTCTTTGCTGAATTTGTAGAGCGATTAATATATAATCCTGCGATGAGTACGAAATTGAATATCAATCTGAATGTGGATAATTATTTTGATATTTTATATCGCTATGCTAAATTACCTCAGGTCAAAAATACTTTTTATTATATTGCTGATTAATTATATTTATAATTAATTTTAAATATCATTTTAATTAATAAATCAGAATAAAAATATAAAATTATTTAGCAATATATACTTAAATTACTATAAAAAATTAAAGATTCATATATTTTCATGTAATTAATATAAAATTTCATTATAAATAATAAAAATAATAAAATTTTAATGCGTTCACTACTTATGAAAAAGATAAAATGGGAAATGATAAAAGAAGGAATATTAGATTGGCTTTATCCTAGACATATAAAGTGTATTTTTTGTAATGAAGAGCTAGATGAGAATTCTCACAATGACACATGTGTAGACTGTCTATCAAAGCTCCCGTTTATTAAAAGTCCCTGTCCGCGTTGTGGCGGAGAGCGAAATGAAAACAACGACGGTGTATGTCTAAATTGCAAAACTAATAATTTCGATTTTAGCATCGCGAGAAGCGTCTTTGTGTATACTGATGATATCGTAAAAGTAATTCATAAATATAAATACAATTATTTGAAATATTTGTCTGAACCTTTAGCAGGCTTCATGACCGATTATTTTGCGACTTCTGATCTGTCGGTAGACTTTATCACTGCCGTACCGTTGCACGAAAATAGATTAAAAGAGCGTGGATTCAATCAAAGTGAACTTCTAGCACGCGCCTTAGGGACGAAATTCAATATCAAATATTTAGATTTATGTGTAAAGATTGTGGACAACTCTCGTCAAGCTAGTCTTGGTTTCGCAGAAAGAAAAGCAAATGTGAAAGGTGCTTATAAGATAAAGGGCGAATATAAAAAGACTATCAAGGATAAGACAATAATGATCGTAGATGATGTCTACACTACAGGTGCGACGACTAGTGAAATAGCGCGTGTCATCAAAGATGCTGGTGCACGCGATGTAGTCGTGTTTACGCTCGCACACGGTCAGGGCGATGGACAGAGCGAAGAAGTGGAAAATAAAAAAGATAAATAATGACGGTTCAAAACATATAAAATAATATAGCAATATTTAATATCAATATTTGAATAGTATCATATTTAAAAAATTTTATTAAAATCTTATAAGTAACTATTAAAAAAGGAATATGTTTAGCTAAGATATAAATTATTTTAAAATTTATTTTATTAATTATGCTATATTAATTTTATTAATTATATTATCAATAAATAATATATACTTATTTAAAATAATGAGATAATTATTATTTCTTTTACTTAAATTAAGTCAAAAAAATGCAAAAGATTAATCATTATATTTAATAAAATAATAATGATGATAATAAGATAGGACTTGATAGATTATTTTTAAATTTAGTTTTATAAAATACTTAAAATAATTTAATAATATAGATAAATTAATAAAGAAATAAGTTATTTAATATATTTTATTGATGTGTTTAAAAATTTTATATAAAAATTGCTACAAAAAATACAAGCGAGACTAACTGTCTTGCTTGTATTCTTCTGCTATGAAATCTTTAAGTAGTGTGTATCGCTTCGCAGTATAATTATTGTGAATCATGCGCGCAAGTATTTGCTTGCTACCTACAAGCACGACCGTCTTTTTCGCACGCGTGATAGCGGTGTAAAGTAAATTTCTCGTGATGATGATTGGAGCACCTGGCACGAGCGGTATTACGACACAGTCAAATTCACTACCTTGACTCTTGTGTATAGTGATGGCGTAAGCAAGACTGATCTGATATAGGTCAGTGCGAGCATATTTGCATATCTTTCCGTCGTCAAACCGTATGGTCACTTCGTGTGTGTCAGGCTCTATTCGGGTAATATATCCAATATCTCCATTGAATACACCACTGCCTTCTTGAGTCATGCCGTTCTCTTCATATTTCACATATGATTGATCATAGTTATTGACCATCTGCATCACTTTGTCTCCTACATGAAATTTTGAAAACTCGCTCTCCAATTCAATACCGGAATAGTGTGTATTTATAGTCATTTGGAGACGACGATTTAGATTGTCAATACCGCAAGGACCCGCCTTCATAGGCGCGAGCACTTGTATATCCTCCGGCTTGTACCCAAAATATCTAGGTAGGCGAGTGGAGACTAAATCTACTATAGTCTCACTATTGGATATCAGATCCTTGCCTTGCTCATAGAAAAAGTCTTTGCTCGTGTTGTCAATGATTGGCATTTTCCCGCTATTTATCAAGTGAGCATTGGTGATGATCAGACTATCATTTCCTTGTCTATATATGTTGATCAGCTCAGTGGTATGCAGTTTTTTGCTCTCGATCAGGTCGCGCAAGACATTGCCTGCACCCACACTAGGTAGCTGATCTTTATCTCCTACCATAATGACTCGTGTGGTCGAGCGGACAGCTTTCAGCAAATGATAGAATAGCGCTACATCTACCATGCTCATCTCATCGATGATTATCACATCGGCTTCGATAGGATTTTCTTCATTTTTATGGAATATTCCTTCTCCGTCACCGCCATTCATCTCTAGGGCGCGGTGTATAGTTTTTGCTTCCATTCCGCTACTTTCAGATAGTCGTTTTGCTGCTCTGCCTGTCGGCGCACATAATAGGACTTTATAATTTTGCTGTCTAAACATCTCAAGTATACATCGCACAATGGTCGTTTTACCCGTACCTGGTCCACCAGTGATGATAGACACGCCTTTTGTAAGGCTTGCAAGTACGGCATCAGTCTGCTCTCCATTTAGCACTATGTGGTGTAGCCGTTGATAATGATTAATATTGTCTATAAAATTCATACGCTCTTCGAATTGATTGTAGGATAATTTATATAGTTTTCGAGCGATATATTTTTCTTGATAATAAAATTTAGTCAGCACAGTGATATCCTCGCCATGATGATTAAAATTTTTCACCATTCCTTCGATCTGCAGGTAATCTATGCAATTTTGCACAATATTTTTTTCATTTTCAGAAAAATTTAATATTTCAATGCAGTTATTTACTAGATCATCTCGCTTTAGATAGGTGTGTCCTTCGCGCTCGCTATATGTCTTTAAGGTGTAGATTAGCCCCGCCTTTACACGATTTTCACCAAACATATCTATACCTAATTTTAGTGCGATCTTGTCTGCGGTGGCGAATCCTACACCGTCAATATCTTCGATCAGCTGATAAGGATTATTTTTGACGATTTCGATAGTCTTTTTTTTGTAGACATTGTATATCTTTATCGCGAGATTAGTGCTGATATAATGAGATTGCAGAAACATTATCACATTTTGCATCTCTTTCATGTCATTATAATTATTCGAGATCTCTATTGCCTTTTGCTTGCTGATACCACGGATTTTACTGAGCTTGATAGGATTGAACTCTAGTACGGCGAGCGTATCAGTGCCGAACTCGTCTACGATCTTTTTTGCAGTGACAGGACCTATCCCATATATCAGCCCGCTACTTAGATATTTTTCTATAGCGCTTAGGCTCGTGGGCTCGACGATAGAGATCTCATCAGCCTTAAATTGCTCACCAAATTTCTTATTTACTACATAGTCACCAGTGAGCTCGACTGTCTGCCCTTCATATAGTTCGGGAAAATTCCCGACTGCAGTCACTCGCTTCTTGTCGCAAGAAAGATTGACGACAGAATATCCGTTGTCTGCATTTCTGAATACTATATTCTCCACCGTGCCAGTAATTTTCATATACTCATAATACTACAAACCAAAAATTAACGCAAACGATTTTAAAATTTGCTATTGACAAGGATGTAAAAGTGCAATATACTCAAAAAAAGTGAGGGAAATAAATGACGAGTAGTATGGTGAGTAGATTGATGGCAGACAAAATGTGGTCGCATTTTGAAAAGAATGAGATAGATATTATTAATTCATGCTTAGAGGAAGTTGAGTCGTATTCATCGACCGAAGATTTTGAAAAAGTGGTATATGATATATCAGGAGCGATTAGGTGGGGGATCGTAAATATCTCGATAGATACAGACTGCGACGCGTACGAGCTAAATACCTTACATATGCGAGTGAAAAGACTCTCATCAAAGTTAAAAGATCAGATATTATCTTCATTAGTGCTGGATGAGGATAGTATCACGAATAAGAGTAGACAGTTGCTCCAAAGCCTTTCGTCAGAGCAGAGCATAAAAAATAGAGAATTTACACAATATCATAGAGAAAATGATGCTTTCGTTGGAAATTTTGTGCTAGAGTACCTTAGTCAAAGGGATATTACAGGTGAAGACATTGAGGAGATTATAAAAGCCCGCTCTACAATAGTCGGCGATGCTCACATTGACATGGAAATGCTGGAGACTGTCATAGATAATGACACTATAGATGATTCGCTAAAAACTCTCATTATGAAATACCTAATGATAAAAATACTCGCTTCTCAAGACGCAAAAGCAATATGTGATACATTAGAAAGATTTAGTTTTACTCCAAAAGACGAGGCGATAAAAAGGATCATTGATATCGGAGATCCGAGTGCAATATACAGGGTCGCACTATTAGATGATGTGCCATTAGATGAACTCGCACAGGCGATAATACCGACCAATGACATTGAATGGATCGAGAGATTTTTATCCAATGTACCAAATCTAGACGGTCAGTCCATTGTGAAACTTATCGACAGATTGCTAAAGCTGGGTGTAATCGTAGATGCTAAAGAGTCAGTCAAAATAGATTGGACACTGGCAGACTATATGGAATCAGTGGCAGATGATGGTTATCTTGTGGACAAACTCGCACATAGAATAATAAAACGCGGACCAAAAGCAGTGAAAGCTCCAGCAGAAGATATCCCAACGAGTGTGGTAATGGAGCTAGCGAGACTGACCATGTCTAAAAGAGATGAGACAGTAAAAAATAGAGTGCAGTAATGGCACTCTTTTTATATATTGTTTTATATCATTTAGTAGATATGTTAACAAATATACGGCATAATAAATGGTAAAATTCGTTATCGAATAGAAAGAGTTGCAGGTATATAAAATGATAAAAAATTTAAAAATTTGTCATTTAACCTATATTTTTAGCATCAAAGCATACATATTTTATAAAAATTAAAATTTTTACATAAATTTTCAGTATAGAATATGAAAGTTTTCAGCCATCCAGTTTTTATAGATTGTGTAAAAATTGTGGAAAACTAAATTATGTCGACAGATACGCGCATTATAATTTTAAAATTTTAATAAAATAGGGTATTGACAAATTCTAGATTTAGGGTATAATACTTGTATCACATTGAGAGGGGAAGGTAATTATGAAGAAATTTTTAATCTTTCTTGTGGCAATCGTCGTAGTAGTATGTGTTGGACTTACTACATATTATTTCTTACGAAATGACGAGGCTATTAATTTCAGTACTAAAGAGATATATGTCAATACGGGAGATATCATTACACTAGATGACCTAGGCTATCGTGTGATCAAACAGCACCGTAAAACGACATATGATTACAATGCAGGCGGAGACGCTGTGACTGCATTAGTGCGTTATGACGAAGATCAGGGCTACTATGTAGTAAATGGTACTACTGGTGGAGAAGTGGACATCGTCATAAATACGAGCAACGAAAATTATACAAACTTTAAGATTCATGTTTACATAGGCGATGGTACGAGTGAGTATCCTTACTATATTGAAAATATGTTCGACATTCAGAAGATAGGCGACATGTATAGTTTGGATAGCAGCTATCAGCTGAGGAGCAATATCACACTATCTAGCTCATTCTTGCCTATTGGCTACAATTACACATCAAATCAGTACGCAGGGTTTACTGGATCGTTCGATGGTAATGGATTTACGATCTCAGGACTGAATTTGACAGGCAATGAGTATTCAAATGCTGGTCTATTTTCTAGTTTGATCGGTGCTTCGGTACAAGATTTGACTATCAGTCAGGCTAGTGTAAACGGTACATATGACAATGCTGGTATATTGGCAGGTAGAATCGATGATGGTAGTATCGTAACAGGCGTGCGAATATTAGATTCTAGCGTGACTAACGCTAAGGCTAATTCAAATGTCGGTGGACTTGCTGGTACGATTACTAATAATTCTTCAGTGAGCGTATCAGGTGTCACGAATTCATTTATCACAATGAGTTCGACTGCTGTATCGAATTCAAATGTAGGTGGATTTGCAGGTATCGTAGATCAGTCTAAAGTGCAGGCAACATTCGCGGATACTGCCATCTCAGCAGACAATGGTAGCACGGGCAATGTGGCTGGTTTCACTGGTAAATTTGTGATAGGTACAGATGTTGGCTCTATTCAAGAATCATATTCTATCACGACTAGTGAATACGCTAATTTTGCAGGCTTTATCGGTCAGATCAGTTCGGGTACAAACTTTAACAACGCTCAAGCAAATCAGCTCACATATCTAGTAGGTAACTACGCTTTGACCAACGGCAATAATGTCGTAGTTAGGACGAATGACCTTGCAAATACAGAAGATAGGAACGGCATACGCTTCTTTGAAAGATATTATGATATCGACAATGCTATCTACTTTATTGTAGGATACAATAGCCTTGACAATATGGTGTCAAATTCAAATTATGTCTTCTATGCTGTAGATAGAAATAATCTCACTCTTTGGGATGCTTCAGCATGGGAATTCGTGAGCGGTCAGATGCCTACTCTCAAGACTGAGAATGTGACTTTGAGCGCAATCAGTGCAGAGTATATGCTCAAGAATCTACAGGAGACTACTGTAACGAATAGAGACGCATTGCTAGATATCTTACAGACAGCAGACAACGGAGTCATCTCAGATGTCAGATTAGTATTGGCATCAGATATCGATCTATCAGGGATAGATTGGACTCCATATGTATTAGTAAATTCTATCATCACGACAGAAGAGAATAGAATGATAGAGATATCAAATCTCACTCTCGCTAAATCTACAGATGGAAATATCGGTCTATTCGCAGAAATGGATAATAGCTCGATCAGCAATATTAGATTCACAAATGTGAGAATCACTGCTAGTGGCACATATGCTGGTACAATAGCAGGACGATTGGTATCATCATCATCGGCTTCAGCTTCACAGGTCAACAATGTGCAGGTTGAGTTTGGTACTGGTGCATTGACTAGTCAAATCACGACGCTAGGTGGTATAGCGGGTAGTGTAGAAAATGGCTCGCAGATAGTGGCTAGCACGGTAGCATATCTCAGTGTGGATACAGAAGCTGTAGTAGAGAATGCAGGTGCTATAGCAGGTAGATTGGTAGACGGATCTATCGTCGGCAATGAAAATGTGACAGAGATCTCAAATGTGACTCTCAGTGCAAACAACCGACTCGGTGGTGTAGTAGCGGTAAACAATGGCACAATATCTAATATCAATGGTGATGTAAGCCTAGTATATAGTGAAAACAATTTCGACGCATATGTCGGTGGTGTAGTAGCTGAAAATAATGCCAATATCTCCAATGTCGATATGAATGTACGCATAGATGTAAATCGCGCCAATAGATCTATCATGGTAGGTGGTGCTACAGCTGTAAATAATGGAAATATCAGTGAAGTGAAACTATCTGGTGCAGGTATCGTAGTCGATGAGACAGAGGCTCAGAACCATAGCATAGGCGGTATATCTGCAGTAAATAATGGTACTATTGATCGTGGATACAACCTAATGATCAGCATCGGTACATACATCGCAGGTAGAAATCTATCAGTGGGTGGTATCACTGTGGACAATAATGGCACTATCACGAACTCTATCGCAGGCTCAAATATTCGCGGAAATATCGTATCTGGTGTGACTGTAAATATGACATCTGCAGATGCTCGTGTGGATGGAGTGTTGGTAGCAGGCTTTGACCCTATCACTGACGCAGTGTCGGAAAGGATCATCTCTGGTGATAAGTATGTCGCAGGTGTGTGCTACAACTTCACAGCAGGTGAGATGACCAACATTCAGACGGAGAGCAATCTAGTGGGCGAAGTAAATTCGACTAAGACCTCTCTAGTAGTATTGATCTTCCCACAAGAAGCATCTATATCTAATGTGACCGTAAATAGTAGTGTAGATGGCAATGGTGACTTCTACCGCGAGACATGGAAAGACTATGCTGACGCTTATGATCAGGATCATTACAATATCTATGCTAGAACCTCTGCTTCAGGTAGAATGACTAGTGTGGTAATCAATACCGAGCGAGCTGGTTCTACAGGCAAGACTTTGATCGCAGGTGAATTTAGATTTGATATATTCAATATCAGTTCATATGCTAATTCAGAAAATCAAAATAATGTCAAAGCTGTAAACAACACAGAATTCGATAGAGCTACGACATTCGTAGGCACACATACAATATCAGACAGAGGCTATTGGGGTGTCACTGTATCATATACTAGAGATCTGACATTCAATATGAATGGTACTTGGACTCAGGACAATGGTATTAGTCTGACCTTCCTTAGCTCAGTAGAGTAAAATAGATAAAAAGAGCGGACATTGAAGTGAACCCCGAAGGGTCACTTCATATCTGCTCTTTTTTATTGTGATTATTATGCTATGGGATTGCATTCATATATTCATATATATAAAAATTATTTAGCGATCAGATAGTATCTTATTAGCAAGATCGTTGTGATCAAAAACCGAGATCAAGTCTTTATCTTTATTGTTGTATATTATTCGATCATACAATTATTGAAGATAAACAAAGATACATTAAATTAGCGTTAGATGAAATAAAAAATCTGCATCGGAATGCAGATCGTGTGAGACTATTGATTGCTCTTTTCTTTCTCGTAAGCAGCCAATATAGCAGAACTGATTTGCTCTCTGGTCTCAGTGTTCAGCGGATGTGCAATGTCTCTATATTCGCCACTTGGAGTCTGTCTAGTAGGCATAGCGATAAAGTTGCCATTGGTGCCTTCGATAATCTTCACATCGTGCACTACGAATGCGTTGTCGATCGTGAATGAGGCAACGGCCTTCAACTTGCTATCATCTTTGCTGACCAGTCTAATTCTAATGTCTGTGATGTTCAAGTCTGTTCACCTTCCCCTTTTATAGATTAACTACTCTGTAGTCACTATAATTTTAACCTATATAGAAAAATTATGCAAATGTTTTTATATATATTTTGTCATTTTTTTAGTGGTATTTAGCCTTTATTCAGTTTTATTTTCGCAAAAAATTAGCCTAAATCATATATCAATGTATGAGAAAATATAAGTTTCAATCTGTTTTATTTTTAGGTATAGGCGGAGTCAGTATGCATCAGCTCGCCATTGCTATGAAATCGGCGGGGAAAAGAGTGCTGGGATATGATGCGAAGACAAATCAATATACTGATCAATGTGTGCGTTGCGGTATAGCTGTCACGAATAGGTTTAAAAGTGAATTTTGCTCTGTAGATTTATGCGTAAAGACAGGGGCAATCAAGGAAGACAATCGTTATGTCACACTGCTTAGAAAACTCAATATTCCGATCGTCGATAGAGCCGATTTTTTAGCATATCTCGCGGGCGAGTTTAAATGCGTGATAGCTGTGGCGGGCACGCATGGAAAGAGCACTACAGCTAGTATAATTTATGAGATATTACGGCAGAATGGTGAGAAAGTGTCCTGTCATATAGGTGCAGATGTCTTTGCGCCTAGATTTGTGCTAGGAGACGACTATCTAGTGGTCGAAGCCTGCGAATACAATCGTAGTTTTTTGTCACTAAAGCCGACGATCAGTGTGGTGACCAATGTCGAAGCCGAGCACATGGATAGTTATGGCAGTCTATTTAATCTGAAAATGGCTTTTATGACATTTTTAAAGCGTGGCAGATATAGATTTGTAAGCGACAATGCGAGCACAAAATATTTGACAAAAGTAAAAGATGTAGCCTTTGTGACGCGCACAGATCTATCCATTTCTCCTAAATTAAAGGGTGACTACAATTTAGACAATATTTCACTAGCCATAGCGGTATGTACTAAACTTGGGGTGGAGACGGATACTATAATTCGAGCTGTAAATTCCTTTCAGGGAGTGGCGCGCAGGTACGAGTGTATTGGCAAGTATAAAGGGCGAAAAGTCTACATTGATTATGCACATCATCCGAGCGAAGTCAAGGCTTTCATCTCAGCATTTTCATCTGAATATGAGGACCCGCTGATCGTATTTCAGCCACACACTTATTCGCGTACGAAATTTTTGCTAAGAGAGTTTTTAGACACGCTCGGTGGAGTAAAAAATCTATTGATATTCAAGGAATATCCCGCGCGTGAGAAACCTACAGCAGGGCTGTCCGCTCGTGATCTTTTCCACGAATTAAAGAAGATCAATCCTAATGTAAAATATGTGGCAAGTGCTGTGAATGTCAAAAAATACATCATAGATCAGTCAGCGATAGCATTCGTCGGCGCGGGGGATATAGATCAGATAGCTAGAAAGATTATTGAAAGAAATTGAAAAAACTGTTGACAAATCACATAATTCAAGTTATAATCAAGAAGTTTAAAAGAATACATCAAGGAGAGAATTATGAAAAAAGATATCCAGCCGAACTATGTAGAAGTGACTTTTGAGTGTGCTTGTGGAGAGAAGTTTAAGGGCAAGAGCTCAAAGCCGGGCGTGAAAGCAGGCGATGTGATCAAACTAGAAGTTTGTGATAAATGTCATCCATTCTTTACTGGTCAGCAGAAGTTGGTAGATACACAGGGTAGAGTAGATAAGTTTAATAAGAAACACGGTTTAAAATAGCATTTTTTTGCGTGTCTTTTTTTGCTATGCGAGATGAGGCACGCTTTTTTGTTTTATGAGATTATTTGATTTGAGAAAGGAGATGAAAGAGACATTTACTCAACATTCACTTGATGATGTTGATGTGGATTTTATTGTCTCAGAGGTATTAGACATACCCCGCACGGAGCTCGCCCTTGTAGATGAGATCACTGGTGAAGATGAGTCGAAAATTCGTCACTTTTGCGAGCTCAGAGTCAATGAAAATATGCCTATAGACAAGATGTTTCAGCGCGCGTATTTTTATGGCCTAAGATTAAAGGTGGACGACAATGTGCTCTCCCCGCGACAGGACAGCGAGATCCTAGTAGATACCGCGATTGATCTTATCAAAGAAAATGACTACCACACCATGCTGGACCTATGCACTGGCTCGGGGGCACTCGCTATAGCCATAAAAAAGAATGTGCCAAAGCTATCTGTCACCGCGAGTGATATATCTGCAAAGGCACTAAAAATAGCACGATTCAATGCAAAGAGCAATGATGTGGATATAAATTTTGTCCGCTCAGATATGTTTGAGAAAATCACGGACAAATACGATATCATCATATCGAATCCACCATATATATCGAGCGACGATATCTCAGAGTTAGATAGAGAAGTGCGAGATTTTGATCCGCACATTGCATTAGACGGCGGAGATATGGGGCTGAAATATTACAATATCATTCATGACAATGCACGCCAGCACTTGAATGAAAGCGGAATGCTGGTACTTGAGATAGGATATGATCAGAGACGCTTGGTGACGGATCTATTCATCGATTTTGAACTAATTGATTGTGTCAAAGATCTGAATGGTATAGATCGAGTGTTGGTACTCAAAAAAATATAAGGAGAGAATATGATAGAGAAGTTAAAAGCGGTGAAAGACAGATTTGATACTCTGACCGCCGAGATCGCTGATCCTAAGGTGATAGCCGATACTAAAGTGTGGCAGCAGAAAGTAAAAGAGCATGCTTCACTACAGCCTCTCATCGAAGAATATGACAACTATATTCGTATCAAAAAAGAGCTAGATGATGCAAATGCCTTAATAGAGAGTGAGACGGATGCTGAGATGCGCGAGATGGCGAGGTTGGAGAGTCAGGATCTAAGAGAGCAATTACAGGATAGCGAAGAAAAGCTAAAGATATTATTATTGCCAAAGGATGAAAATGACAGTAAAAATGTCATCTTAGAGATCCGAGGCGGTGCAGGTGGAGAAGAGAGTGCCCTATTTGCGCACAGTTTACTTAGAATGTATCAGATGTATTGCGATGCACATAAATACAAAATGGAGATTCTAAATATTGAAGAGACCGAGCTCGGCGGAGTGAAGGAAGTGCAAGCGATGATCAAAGGAAAGAACGCGTATGCGAGGTTTAAGTACGAGTCAGGCGTGCATAGGGTACAGCGCGTGCCAGAGACCGAGAGTCAGGGCAGAGTGCATACTTCTACCGTGACGGTGGCGATCCTACCTGAAATGGAAGATACAGATGTAGAGATCAATGACAAAGATATTCGTATCGACCTATTCCGTAGTAGCGGTGCGGGCGGTCAGCATATCAATAAGACAGAATCAGCTATCCGTATCACGCACTTCCCGACAGGTATCGTGGTCAGCTGTCAGGACGAGCGCAGTCAGACACAGAATAAAGAAAAGGCCTTTGCGATGCTGAGAGCGAAACTATACGACTATTATCAGCAACAGAAAGAGGCGGAGTATAGCCAAAATCGAAAGAATCAGGTGGGCACAGGAGACCGAAGCGAGCGTATTAGGACATACAATTTCCCTCAGGGACGCGTGACAGACCACAGAATAGGACTCAGCCTATATGATATCAATGCGTTTATGGACGGAGATCTGGACGAGATGATAGACGCGCTTACTCTAGCCGACCAGCAGAGAAAACTCAGCGAGCAAGCAGAAGAATGATTTTAGACACAATGTCTAAATTAATGACAAAATAGCGTTTAATCGCTATTTTTTATTTGCGAAAAAAGTACAACTATGATATAATCTTATCAGGAGAATGATATGGCGAAATATTTAAAACCAGATAGTGTACAGGGCTATATTGAAGATGTGGCAGAGATCAAGTATCAGAAATTTCAAAATTTGCGTCACACTGTTCTTGGATTTATGTGGGGCGATTTTGACTCAAATGGCAAATATGTGATACCGCCTGAGATCGTGCGCGAGCTCATAGCTATAAAGAAATATTTTGTCGAGCGCATGGACAATATCGAGATTTGTCAGAGTGCAGTGAGATTTGATAGACAGATCACATTTTTCGTGACTCTAGAGGGCAATCGTGCCACACTATCGCTTGTAGAGAAGATTAACTATGAAGCGAACTTTAGACTCAATAGTGGCGCATATAGCAATATCAATGAAATTATCCTAGACGAAGTGGAGACTTCAGGCGCGGTGGATATCAATCTATTGTACAAACGCTGGAATATCTCAGCTTATGGTGGAGATGTGTTGGACGCGTTCCACATGGACGAAGAGACACTCGCGCTATATACAAATTTGGTAAATAGATTCAAATATCTCATGAAGGCAAATGAATTGCTCCTAGATAGAGAGGCGGACACAGAAGAGATCGAAGCAGAGTATGCTGTCGAGATTATGAATGCGTTGAAGTCATATCCGAAACTCAAAAAAGCGGTAGACGAAGAGATGAAGCGTGTGCTAAGTGAGCGTGTGGATTTCGTGTGCCTTGACAGGCCAAATTTCGCAAAGACGATAAATGAAGTCATAAATAATGCGATAGAGAAAAATATAGAAGTATTAAGTGAGCAAGAGAAGCAGTCGTTTGAGGTAGACAAACGAAATATATTGAATAATTATAATATAAAGATGGAAGAGTCTGTCGAAGTCAAGGTCGACACTCTAGCTGTCGAGGCAGAGCAGGTAGGCAGTCAGATCGAAGCAGAGCGTATCGATAGATATATGATCGACACGCATAATGCTGAAGAGAATGAGACCGTCTTGGAGACAGGACAGAGCCTAGCTAGATCTACTAAGCGTGCAGACGCGCGCCTAGAAGAAGAGGCTACTGCTATCGTCACGGGCGAAGTGGATACCGTGAGCGTCGAAGAGAAGGGCATCTCGTCTGATCAGATAGATTCAATCTTGTCTGCAGGAGAGACCTCTAAGACGAAGCAGGGTCAGAAGGGAGAGAATACCCCGAGGGAAAAGACTAATCGCGAATTGCTCTTTGAGCTGATCGAAGGTCGCGGTGTGAAACGCGAAAATATGCTGACAGAAAAGGCTGAAAAGAATATCCAAGCATTCCGAGATAGAAAAGCAGAGACGGAGAAAAAGAATGCTGCAGGCATGACAGCTGGTCAGCAGGCAGAGAAAAAGGACTCAGCTGAAGTAAAACCGGCATCTAAGGGAGCGGCAAAGAAGGGACCTGCTGTAAACTATCGTTTCACAGATCCTAGCAAATTGTATAAGGCAGAGAAACCCAAAAAGGAAGATAAAAAATCAGCCTCGGCAAAATCCTCTCCTCATTCTGCAGGAGTAGACTCAGCGTCGAATCCTCAGCAGACACAGAGTGAAAAGGGCACACAGGAGCCTAGCCTAATAGAAGAGATGAGTAAAGCAAGACAGGAAAGAAATGAAAGGTATAGGAGGCAAAATAAGACAAATAGCAATCGTGTGGTCGTGAATGCTGATGAAAATGCTACACTTGTAATGCAAGATGCCATCAGGGCGATTCAAGAAACCAATGCGGTTACTGCAGAGAATCAGTCAGTGTTGGATATTGAGAATGGTACTCGTGTGGAGACTCAATCTGGTCAAGAAGTAAAGTCAATGATATAAAAAATCGTTTTGATTATCAAAACGATTTTTTGTTTGATGATTTGATGATTTATGACACGACTCCAACTCCAGCGCTCTGAATTTTGGCATAAGATATAGAATTGATCAACGCTTTCATTTGAGCAATTAAATCGGCGTTTAATTGAGTAGTATTCATTACTTCTTTGCCTGATTCAATCGATTGTTCGTTTCTCTTGCTAATAGCTTCTTGCATCACAGGATAATTAATTGACAATATTTTTTCATACAGTGCAACGAACGCCTCGAAGTTTAGATCATATATTTCAGGGTTCACAGCAGAATGAAATCCTGTGAAGAATTGCGCCAAGAATGCTCTATCCACCGTGTCTAAACTATTCACATATGGATATTTTATGGTACCATCAGGGTTTTTAGTGTCGGCGAGACTGTTTACTAATCTTGCCATAGATTTTATACTATAATCAGTGGTAGTAGTACCTTTGGGCTGAAGAAATCTCTCAGCGCATGCGACATCGCCCTCTCTACGCACAGATCTCAGTAGATTTGCTGTTTCTTTTTGGGCTTGAGCTTTCAATTCTTCCATTGTCATATATACACTCCTATTTATATTTATTCGCCTTGATTGTATCATATTATTTTATTTTTGTAAATACCTTTTTTTAAATTTTTTTATAATCATTTCGATATTTATCTTAGTATTTTATCATCTAATGGCTATTTTAGCACTAAAATATGAGGATAGGTGAAGATTTTGGGTAGTAAATACTGTTTAAAGGTCTTAGACGGCTGATTGCTGAATATGAAATCGACAATTATGATACTATCATTGATTTGATAGTCATGAGTTTATCAAATAATTATATTCGACTAACATTTTAATATTGATATATATTCAAATATGGGCAAATTAGTGCTAGGATATAGATGTCTTACTATATATGTCTTATAGGATCAATATGATTATAAATATTTCATAAGATAACTCCTAAAGGTAACCTTTCACTTATTTGCGATATTTATCCTTGTAGTCGAGCGGGGTATAGGTCTTGTTCATCACTTTCAGGATGGTGGCGAATTTATCATCTTCGGCGGACTTATTATTATGTAGTGCACCGCATTTCTGACAGCGATAGTGGATAATGTATCCCTTCTTTGAGTCCGTAGAGATATCTATAGGTAACATTACACCGTGACAAATGTTCGCCCTGTCGCCTGGATTGATATCTACATGTAGAGACGCTAAGCAATGCGTGCAATGATCGCGCGAGCTATATTTTAGAATGGGTACGGCATGACCGCACCACGCACAGGTAAAACTATTATCATTCTTCTCAAATTGCTTCATACTGATATGTTATCATAAATCAAACTGAATGTAAACTAGAATTATATTTTCTTTATAATATAGCATTTTGCCATTATAAATGTCAGACCAATTCATATTCGACTAAACTTGGCCATTGTCTATATCTATAAACAAATATGTGTCTTTCTAATTTTAAATTGAATATATATGAAGTTCAGCATTAAATTTTTGCAGTATTTCCTATTTTATTAAATCTTGAAAATGTCAGTATATTAATATCCTTATATAAATATAAAAATTAAAATTGTATATTAGACAGAGGAAAAGAGTCATTTATTAGAGATATAAAAGGCTATTTTTTGTGGTAAAAATTATCGAAAAAGTTTTGAAAAAGGGTTGACAATCTATTCTTTCTTTGCTACAATTACATTGCTGATTAATGGATTGACGCACGAGGTTGCATCTTGTTAGCAAGCGACAGATGGGAATTCGTGCTGACCTAGTCCGTATGGATGTCGGCGAAATGAGGGTGTCAGAGCCCGATTATTTTTGGAGATCAGCACTTTACACACGGGGCGGTGTAATGCGCGTGCAAGTGAGACTTATTGATCTCATACTACACGACACAAGCTCATTGTAAGGTAGAGCCGATTTAGTGTTGACAAAATTAAAAGGAGAAGAAAATGGCAACAACAAAACTCAGAATCAAACTTGCATCTTACGATACAGGTTTGCTCGAAAATGTAGTATCAAGGATTCTTGACACTGCCACTAAGTCTGGATGTAAAGTGTCTGGACCGATCCCGCTTCCTACTAAGAAAGAAGTGGTGACAATCATTCGTGCTACGCACATGTACAAAGATTCGCGTGAGCAATTCGAATCTCGTACACATTTTAGACTCATCGATGTCTTCGCACCAAATGACAAGGCTAGAGATGCCTTACTCAAGATGAATGTTCCTTCAGGTGTGGATATCAAGGTTGAGTTATAAGGAGGGAACTGTGGAAAAAGCAATTATCGGTAGAAAGATCGGCATGACTCAAGTATTCGCCGATGACGGAAGAGTAGAGCCTGTGACAGTCATTGAGGCAGGTCCTTGCTATGTGACTCAGATCAAGACTCAGGACAAAGATGGATACAATTCAGTCCAAGTGGCTTTCGGCGACATCAAGGCAAAGAATGTAAATAAGCCAGTAGCTGGCACATTCAAAAAGGCTGGTGTAGAGCCAAAGCGTGTATTAAAAGAATTCAAATACGACGATATATCAAAATTCTCTCTTGGTCAGGAGATCAAGGCGGATATGTTCAGCGAGGGTGATCTAGTAGATGTGTCTGGTATCACTAAGGGACACGGATTCACTGGCGTCATCAAGCGTTGGAATCAACAGAGACTAAAGATGACTCACGGTGTAGGACCTGTGCACAGAGAAGTAGGTTCTATGGGAGCGAACTCTACACCTAGTCGTGTATTCAAAGGCAAGAAGATGCCTGGTCAGTACGGTAACGAAGCTGTCACTGTCCAGAATCTGAAAGTCGTACGCGTAGACGCGGATAGAAATTTGATCTTAGTAAAGGGTGCTATCCCTGGTCCTAAGAAGTCAATAGTTACTATCAAGTCTGCGGTTAAGGCTTAAAGGAGTAAACTATGGCGAAACTAAAAGTTTATAATATGAAGAAAGAAGAAGTCGGCAATATTAGCCTTAACGATATGGTGTTTGATGCTGACTACAATGAGCCACTCATTCATCAAGTAGTGGTAGCAATGCATAACAACGCTCGCCAGGGTACAAAGTCTACCCTTACTCGTAGCGAAGTAAATGCTAGCAAGAGAAAGATCTATAGACAAAAGGGCACTGGCGGTGCGCGTCATGATGAAAAGAGTGCGCCTCAGTTCGACGGTGGTGGCGTAGTATTCGCTCCAAAGCCACGCGACTTTAGTCAGAAGATCAATAAGAAGATGAGAGATGTCGCATTCTCGTCTGCACTTTCTCAGAAGATCAGACAGAATGAAGTAGTCATCTTAGACGAAGTGAATTTCGCTGACAATAAGACTAAGTCTGCTAGTGAATTCTTAAAGACTTTTGGTCTTAATAAACGCACTATCATCTTGACAGATGGCAAGAATGAGAGCGTGATGAGAGCGACTGGCAATATCCAAAAGGTTAGTTGCGAAGATGTGATGCTTCTTAATGTAGCACAAATCGTAGAGAATACCTATCTCGTCTTCACAAAGGACGCTATTAAGAAATTAGAGGAGGCATACGTATAATGAAAGCGCAAGAAATCATCTTGGAGCCTATTATGACAGAAAAGTCGTACGCAGGCTTCCCAAATAAAGTGTATACTTTCAAGGTAGCACCTACTGCAAATAAAGTAGAGATCAAAAAGGCGGTAGAAGAGCTATTTGAAGTGCAGGTAGCAAAAGTGAATACTGTAAACTGCAAAGGTAAAACAAAATCAAGAATTACCAAACAAGGTCGTGTAACTGGTAGAACTAGCGATTACAAGAAGGCTGTAGTTTTCTTGAAGCCTGAGTCAAAAGGTATCGCATTCTTCGAGAGTTTGAACTAAAAGGAGTAGAATATGGCTATTAGAACTAAAAAACCTACATCTGCGGGCAGTCGTTTCGTGACATATAAGACTTACGAAGAATTGACGAAAGACGCTGTTGTTCCAAAGCAGTTGCTCACCACGGTGAAGAAGACGGGCGGAAGAAATGCACAGGGCAAGATCACCGTTCGCAATATTGGTGGTGAGAATAGAAGAAAATATAGAATCATCGACTTTAAACGCAATAAAGACGGCATCGTGGCAAAGGTCGAGAGCATTCAGTACGATCCTAATAGAACGGCATATATAGCACTGATCAGCTATGCTGACGGAGAGAAGAGATTTATCCTAGCTCCAAAGGGCTTGAATGTCGGAGATAAAGTGATGAGCGGTGCTGGCGCTGAGATCAAGCCAGGTAATGCACTCAAGCTAAAGGATATCCCTCTGGGTGCGATCATTCACAATATCGAATTACAGCCAGGTAGAGGCGGACAGATGGCGCGTAGTGCTGGTATGTCAGCTCAGCTGATGGCAAAGGACGGCGCATATGTCACTCTTCGTCTTCCTTCTGGCGAGATGAGAAAAGTATTGGCAGAGTGCCGTGCTACTATTGGCGTGTTAGGCAATGAAGAAAATGAGATCGTATCTCTAGGCAAGGCTGGACGCAAGCGTCACATGGGTATTCGTCCATCAGTGCGTGGTTCTGCGATGAACCCAGTAGATCACCCACACGGTGGTGGTGAAGGTAAGTCTCCAGTAGGTCATGCTGGTCCTGTCACCCCATGGGGTAAGCCAGCTCTTGGATACAAGACTAGAAAACATAAAAAAGCTAGCGACAAGTTGATTGTCAAGAGAGCTAAGAAGTAGGAGTAAAATATGAGTAGAAGTTTGAAAAAGAAACCATATGTGGAAGAAAAACTCATGGCTCGCATCAATGAGATGAATGCTAAAAATGAGAAGAAGGCTATCAAGACTTGGTCTCGTTCTAGCACTATTTATCCAGAATTTGTAGGTCATACGATCGCTGTCCACAATGGTAAGAAACATATACCTGTATATTGCACTGTAGACATGGTAGGACACAAGTTAGGCGAATTCGCGCCTACTCGTACCTTCAAAGGTCACAAGCAAAAAGAAGCAAAGAAGTAGGAGTGAATTATGGCAAAGAGAATGAAAGAAAAAACAGAAAAGATAAAAGCTATTAAAGATACTCGTCCATATGCTAGTGTTCGCTATGTGCGTCTTTCTCCTACAAAGGCGAAGATAGTGATCGACACAGTGCGTGGCAAGAGCTATGATGATGCTGTGGCTATACTTTCGAATATGCCACAAGATGCAGCCGCAATTTTACTGAAAGTAGTGAAATCTGCTGGTGCGAATGCAGAGCATAATAAGGGACTGAATGTGCACGACCTATACCTTGCTGAGATCGTACTTGGCAATGGCCCTATTAGAAGTAAAGGGTACAATTATCACGGTCGTGGCAGAGTAAGCATCCCAGTGACTAAGACTAGCCACATCAAAGTTGTGCTAGATGTAAAGGAGTAGAGATATGGGACAGAAAGTAAATCCAAATGGAATGAGGATCGGTATCAATAAGACATGGAATTCTTTTTGGTACACAGACAAGAAAAATATTGCAAAGAACATTAAGGAAGACAATGTTATCCGTAACTATATCCTTAAAGAATATAAGAATTGTGCCATCTCAAATGTAATGATTGAGAGGACAAACGACACAGTGACCGTGACTGTCACCACTGCTAAGCCAGGCGTTTTGATCGGTCAGAAAGGCGCTGGAGTCGAGACTTTGAAAAAGAATGTTGAGAAAATGTCAGACGCAAAGCGTGTGAATGTCAATGTCGTAGAGCAGAAGAACCCAGACCTTGATGCAAAGCTAGTAGCAGAATCTGTCGCAGCTCAGATAGAGAAGCGTGCTCAGTTCAGAAGAGTGATGAAATCTGCTATGCAGAGAGTGATGCGCGCAGGTGCACAGGGTGTCAAGATCATGGTGTCTGGCAGACTAGACGGAGCAGAAATTGCGCGTAGTGAGCACTACCACGAGGGTTCACTTCCATTACACACTCTTAGAGCAAATATTGACTATGCTATCACAGAAGCTCACACTACATTCGGTGTGATCGGTGTGAAAGTGTGGATCTATAAGGGTGAGATTTTGGGTAAAGTTTCTCAAAGTTCAGTAAATCACAAGAAAGGAGAGAACTAATATGTTATTACCTAAGAGAGAAAAGAGAAGAAAGCAACACCGCGGTCGTATGACCGGTCGTGCTATTCGTGGTAGCAAGGTGACATATGGTGATTATGGTCTGCAGGCTACTGAGCCATGCTGGATCACTCCAAATCAGCTTGAAGCAGCGCGTGTTGCGATCAATAGATATATGAAGCGTGGTGGTAAACTGTGGATCAAGGTCTTCCCACACAAGCCTATCACGAAGAAGCCTGCTGACACTCGTATGGGTAGCGGTAAGGGTGCACAATCAGGTCATGTAGCAGTCGTAAAGCGCGACCGCGTGATCATCGAAGTGAGCGGTCCTAGCGAAGAGATTTGCCTAGAGGCACTTCGTCTCGCTTCACATAAACTTCCTTGCAAGACTAGAATAGTCTATAAGGAAAAAGGCGGTGAAAACAATGAAGAATAATTACAAAGATTTGTCAATAAAGGAATTGACCGCAGAGGAGAGCAAGCTGAGAAGTGAACTATTCAACCTTACTTTCCAGCACAAAGTAGGTCAACTGACTGATACTTCGAGAATTAGAATCGTTAGAAGAAATATCGCTAGGGTAAAGACTGCCCTAAAGAACAAATCTGCTGAGGCAAAGGAGTAATGTATGGAAAAAGAGAAAGTTAATCACAGGACTATACAAGGTGTTGTCGTATCTGACAAGATGGACAAGACTATTACTGTTTTAGTCACCAGCAAGAAAAAACACCCAATATACAAAAAGTATATGACTTTTACAAAGAAATATAAGGCTCACGATGAGAAGAATGAAGCACATGTAGGCGATACAGTGACCATCATTGAGACTCGCCCGCTCAGCAAAGACAAGTACTTCCGTCTCTTGACCATCGTAGAGCGCGCGAAGTAGGAGGCGAAATATGATACAACCATTATCTACATTAAATGTAGCCGACAATACTGGAGCAAAGAAGATCATGTGTATCCGTTGCTTAGGTGGATCTGTGAGAAAGTTTGCAAATGTGGGCGATATCATAGTCGCGTCTGTAAAGCGTGCTGATCCAGATGGCAAGGTGAAGAAGGGAGATGTCGTGCGTGCTGTAATCGTGCGTACTAAGAAAGGCGTACAGCGTCCAGACGGTAGTTCGATCAAGTTTGATGAGAACGCGGCAGTGATCATTGACAAGAACAATGTACCGCGTGGTACTCGTGTGTTTGGGCCGATCGCAAGAGAGCTTCGTGCTAAGGGATTCAATCAAATCATCTCGCTAGCACCAGAAGTATTATAGGAGGCAGACTATGAAATATAGTGTGAAAAAAGGTGACAATGTACTAGTCATCGCTGGTAAAGATGCTGGCAAGACTGGTGAAGTACTCGAAGTAAACCGTGAAGATGGCAGAGTGCTGGTCGCTAATGTAAACATTCAGGCTCATCACAAGAAGCCTAGAAGCAAAGACGACAAGGGTGGCATCATCAAGAGCGAAGGCGCTATCGATATCAGCAATGTTCAAGTAGTTTGCCCAGTGTGCAAGCAGGCTACGCGTGTCGCTCACAAGGTCGAGGGAGATACGAAGACTCGTATCTGCAAAAAGTGCGGTGCTTCTCTAGATGTAGCAAAAGCAAAGAAGACTGCAAAGAGCAGTAAAAAGGCATAAAGGAGTATGACATATGGAAAAAGAATTAAATAGGCGTCATGCATACTATAACGATGTGGTGAAGCAGGCTCTAAAGGAAAAGTTCGGTTACAAGAATGTAATGGAAATTCCAAAGTTAGAGAAGATAGTGCTTAGCCTTCGTCTAGGTAAAGAAAAAGATAATGCAAAGACTTTTAATACTGCAGTAGAAGAGTTGAGCCTGATCGCAGGTCAGCATGCTGTAGTGACACATGCTAAAAAGTCTGTAGCAAATTTCAAGCTTCGTCAAGGTCAGAAGATCGGTGCAAAAGTCACTCTTCGTGGTGAAAAGATGTACGAATTCTTCGATAGACTTGTATCAGTGGCATTGCCACGAGTGAGAGACTTCCAAGGTCTCAATCCAAAGTCTTTTGACGGACGCGGAAACTATAGTTTCGGTGTGAAAGAGCAGATCATCTTCCCTGAGATCGTGTATGACAAGATCGACTCAGTACGCGGATTTGATATCATGTTCGTGACCACAGCAAAATCGAACGAAGAGGCATATGAGCTACTAAAGCTCATGGGCGTACCGTTCAAAAAGGTATAGGAGTGAATTATGGCAAGAAAAGCAATGGTTAATAAACAACAAAAACAGCAAAAGTTCACCACTCGTGAATATACGAGATGCTCTATCTGTGGCCGTCCACATGCCGTACTCAAAAAGTATGGAATTTGCAGAATTTGTTTTAGAAACTTGGCTAGCAAGGGTGAGATTCCTGGCGTTAAAAAGGCTAGTTGGTAAAAGGAGTAGACTATGTTAATAATAGATCCTATAGCAGATATGCTTACTCGCATTCGCAATGCAAATGCAAATAAGCATGAGAATGTACTTGTTCCAGCATCTAAGACTAAGCTCGCTATCGCTGAGATCCTAAAGTCAGAGGGATACATCGTAGATTATAAAGAGACAGTCGCAGATGGGATCAAGATGATAGAAATTACACTTAAATATGGTCCTAATGGCGAGAAAGTGATCCAAGGATTGAAGCGCATCAGCAAGCCAGGTCTTAGAATATATGCAAATGCTAGTGAGATACCACAGGTATTGAACGGTTTAGGTATTGCAATCGTATCGACTAGCAAGGGTATCGTCACAGACAAGAATGCTAGAAAGTTGAATGTAGGCGGAGAGATTCTCGCCTATGTATGGTAGAGAGGTGAGTTATGTCAAGAATTGGTAAATTACCTATCGCGATTCCAGACGGAGTGACTGTAGAGGTGAAGGACAATGTCATCACCGTAAAGGGAGCTAAGGCTACTCTTAGTCAAGACTTCTCTAAGAATGTGACAGTAGAAGTAAAGGACAATCATGTCTATGTGACTAGAAATGACGACACGACAGATTCAAATGCAAAGCAAGGTCTATATCGTCAGCTCATCAATAACATGATCGTCGGAGTAAAAGACGGATTCACAAAGTCACTGACAGTGCAGGGTGTCGGTTACAAGATCGCAAAGCAAGGAAACAAGCTTGTGATGAACCTAGGACTCAGCCACCCAGTAGAATTCGTAGAAGAGCCAGGCATCACGATCGAGACTCCAGACAATAATACTATTTTAGTCAAGGGAGCAAATAAAGAGCAGGTCGGTGCAGTGGCTGCAAAGATTAAAGATTTACGCCGAGTAGAGCCTTATCATGGTTATGGTATTCGTTATACTAATGAAAAGATAATCTTGAAGCCGGGCAAATCGGCAGGTAAGAAGAAGTAGGAGGTTAAGTTATGATAAAGAAAGAGAATAAGAATAATCTTCGCGTGAAGCGTCATATCAAGATTCGTCATGACTTAGTCGGCACGACCGCTCGTCCTAGACTGTGCGTATATCGTACTTTGAAGCATATCTATGCTCAGATCATCGATGATAGCAAGCAGGCGACTCTAGTGGCATGCAACACTACTCAGAAAGATATTCAGGCAAAGATCAAAGATATGACCAATAAAGAGCAGGCTAGATTCATCGGTGAAGAGATCGCAAAGCTTGCTAAAAAGAAGAAGATCAAGACAGTCGTATTCGATCGTGGCGGATATCTATATACAGGAAGAGTGAAAGAATTAGCTGACGGCGCACGCGCTGGCGGACTAGAGTTTTAAGGAGAAATTATGGCACAACAAAAACGAGAATTCAGAAAACCTAGAGTTGAGGAAAAAGACGAGTTCGACAAGAAGATGCTCAATGTTCGTAGGGTTACGAAAGTAGTCAAGGGCGGTCGTACCATGCGTTTCTCTGCTCTTGTTGTAGTAGGAGACAAGAAAGGTCGTGTAGGTATGGGTATTGCGAAAGCTGCCGAAGTGCCTACCGCTATTGAAAAGGCAAGTAAATCAGCAAAGAAGACATTGATCACTGTACCAGTAGTCAATGGTACCATTCCACACGAAATCATCGGCAAGTTTGCAAAAACTAGCGTAAAGATGCTCCCTTCAAAGAAGGGTAGCGGTCTGATCGCAGGTGGTGCAGCTCGTACAGTATTTGAACTCGCTGGATACACTGATATTACTGCAAAAATCTACGGTTCTACTGATAAAATCAATGTAGTACGCGCTACTTTAAACGGACTCAAGCAGTTGAGGACGAAAGAAGAGATCGCTATGCTTCGTGGTAAGTCAGTAGAAGAGATCTAGGAGGATAAGTATGGCAAAGAAACAAGTAAAGACTATCAAAGTGACTTATGTCAAGAGTGCTATCGGCTATGACAAGCGTCAGGCGAAGATAGTAGAGGCTCTAGGCTTCAAGAAATTAGGTCAGACTCGTATCCTTCCTGACAATGACTGCATTAGAGGCAGTATCTTCAAAGTAAAACACTTGTTGAAAGTGGAAGAAGAAGCATAAAGGAGAGAATTATGTATATACACGAATTAAAGAACGCAGACGGTGCTAGGACTAGCAAGAAAAGGCTAGGTCGTGGTATTGGTAGCGGTATCGGTAAGACTTCGGGTAAGGGACACAAGGGACAAAACGCGCGTTCTGGTGGCGGTGTTCGTCCTGGTTTCGAAGGTGGACAGAATCCTTTATACAGAAGACTGCCAGCACGCGGATTCAGCAATGCTAAATTCAAGAAAGTTTATTCTACAGTAAATGTGGCTAGTCTAAATATTTTCGAGCCAAATACTACTGTAGATGCAGCTAAATTGCTCGAGTATGGCGTTGTATCCAAGATAGAAAAAGACGGCGTGAAGATACTAGGCAACGGTGAGTTGTCTGTAGCATTGAAGGTTGTGGCAAATAAGTTCACAGCACAAGCAAAAGAGAAGATTACAGCACAAGGTGGCAGTGTAGAGGAGGTATAATGTTCAAGACATTAGCTGACGCGTTTAAAATAAAAGAAGTGAGAAACAAGTTGTTATTAACACTGCTCTTGCTCTTTATTTACCGCCTTGGCTGTTGGGTTCCTATTCCGGGAATCGATAGCGAGGCACTCGGAGTGAGTGTCGAAGGAAATACTTTCCTTAGTTTGCTCAGTAGTGTGAGTGGTGGTGCCTTGTCGCAAGGTTCGTTCCTAGCGCTAGGAGTATCACCGTACATTACATCCTCTATCATCATTCAGTTGCTCGCAGCAGTCATTCCTAGCTGGCAGAGACTCAGCAAGGAAGGCGGAGCCGATGGTAGAAAGAAAATCAGTCAGTATACCAAAATCGCAGCTCTCATCATTGCCCTTGCTCAAGCTATCGGTATTACCGTAGGCTTCGGCACGGCAGGTAGCGTACATTTAGAGACTTTCTGGAATAATGAAGCATTGTGCTATTCATTCATCGTGTTGATGCTAGTAGCGGGTGCAATGTTTACAGTATGGTTAGGTGAGAAGATCACAGAGATCGGTATCGGCAATGGTATGTCGCTACTTATCTTCGTAGGTATCTTGTCTAGTGCGGCTAGTGCGATTTTGACCAATTTCCAAAACCTTTTCGTAGGTGGAGAGACCACGCAGACAGCTGCTTGGCAGTTAGTATTATTTGTGGTAGCATTGATAGCGATCTTTGCTCTCGTAGTCTTCGTAGACGGCGGTGAGAGAAAGGTGGGTATCCAGTATGCAAAGCAAATGAAAGGCAGACGCATGTATGGCGGACAGTCCACTTACATTCCAGTGCGAGTAAATGCGAATGGCGTGATGCCTATCATCTTCGCGAGCGCATTGCTCACTTTCCCTCAGCTATTACTCAGCATATTCGACTCAGATTCTAGTAGTGGATTTGCTCAGTGGTGGAACGAGTGGATCGGCGCTGGCACATGGATATATGCGATACTTTTGTCACTCTTGATATTGGCATTTGCATATTTCTATACAATGATTAATTTCGACACTGAGGAGATCAGTCGTCAGATTCAGCAGAATGGTGGATTTATCCCAGGCATTCGTCCAGGTAAACCTACCGCACAGTATTTGAGTAGTATAAATAAGAGGATCACCCTCTTTGGTGCGATCTTCCTAGCCTTTATGGCTCTAATACCTACATTGGTATTCACAGCCATCGGCACGGGCGGATTGAACTCAGCCTTCAGTGCTACAGGAATGCTGATCATCGTCTCGGTAGCTCTTGAGTTTAATAAACAGCTAGAAGCACAGATGATGATGAAAAATTATCGTGGATTTTTGAAATAGGGGTAATATGAATATTGTTCTATTAGGAATACAGGGTTCTGGCAAGGGCACTGTCGTGAATAATCTAAAAAAACACATGGACTTTGCCCTAGTGTCAGTAGGCAGTCTTCTTCGAGAAGAAGTCGCATCTGGCTCTCCTCTTGGCCGTCAGATCAAAGAGAAGATGGAAAATGGTGAGCTAGTAGAATTGCCATATGTCATGAGTGCTGTGAAAAACAAACTCAAGACATGTGCGTCAGATATCGTGATATTTGATGGCTTCCCTAGGAGTGACGAGCAGGCAGACGCACTAGACGAGATCTGCAAGGTGGATAAAGTGATCTATCTCAATCTAAAGAAAGAGATAGCTATCGATCGTATCCTGAATCGTCTAAACTGCACAAAATGTGGACACATCTCGGATAGAAAGACTAGCCCAGATATGATCTGCCCTAAGTGCGGGGCAAAGTTAGTGGTGCGCTCTGATGACACTGTAGAGACTGTAAATAAGCGATTCGAACAATATTACTCTGAGACCTATCCATTGATAGAGAGATACAAGTCGCGCGGTGTCTTGTACGAGATAGATGCGAGCAAGACGCCTGACGAAGTACTTGCAGATGTAATGAAGGTAATCAAATGAATGTAACTATCAAAAACGAGCAAGAAATCGAAAAGATGCGCCGTGCGGGCAAGATCTTGAAAGAGACTCTCGACCTCATCGAAGCATCAATTTATCCTGGCCAGACCAGTTTGCACCTTAACGATTTGGCCTATAATTATATCATTTCCCAAGGTGCTAAACCTTCCTTTTTGAACTATGAGGGATTCCCATACACGATTTGTGCCAGTGTGAATGCACAAGTGGTGCATGGGTTCTGCTCGTCCGTTCCGCTGAAGGAAGGAGATATTATCAGCATCGACTGTGGAGTCATATGGGAAGGCTATCATTCAGATGCGGCGCGCACTTTTGCTGTGGGCAACATCTCGCTTGAAAAATCTCGCCTGATCGAAGTGACTAAACAATCATTCTTCGAGGGCATCAAAGGCATAAAAGCAGGCTCTAGACTAGGGCATATCAGTCACAAGATTCAACTGTGTCTCGAGAGTCATGGTTATGGTGTGGTGCGTGAGTTAGCAGGACATGGCATAGGTACGCATCTACATGAGGATCCATGTATTCTCAATTTCGGTAAATACAATTCAGGCATCACTCTTGAGGCAGGTATGACGCTAGCTATCGAGCCTATGTCTACTCTAGGTAGTCGTGAAGTTTATTTGGAAGACAATGATTGGACGGTGACGACACAGGACGGGTCGCCTAGTGCTCATTATGAGAACACCATTCTTATCACAAAAGATGGTGTGGAAATCTTGACCATGTAGGAGAGTTATGGAGAACGAATTTAGAGTGGGAGATATAGTAAAATCTCTATCTGGACACGACAAAAACCGTTTATTTATAGTGACAACTATTGACAAAAATGGATTTATTGGTATAATAGATGGTAAGTATCGAAAGCGAGATTATCCAAAGCTAAAGAATCCTAAACATCTATTGTTAGTAGGTCATGATGATAGCATAGTTGAGCGCATCAGTCAGCC
Source organism: uncultured Clostridia bacterium (assembly GCA_944377465.1). GTDB lineage: Bacteria > Bacillota > Clostridia > Christensenellales > UBA1242 > Onthoplasma. Next base: position 10,714 of record CALWFA010000001.1, on the reverse strand, counting down.
TACGAGTACGGATACCGAAATCCACAAGATGATCAAAGTATATAAAAATGTAAAGGAGTAATATGTCGAAAGAAGATCTTATCGATGCTGAGGGCGTTGTGGTTGAGGTGCTGAAAAGTGGCAACTTCAAAGTCCAGATTATGAATAACCATATCATCACTGCCTATATCTCAGGTAAGTTGCGTACCAACAAGATACGCATTTTAGAGGGAGACAAGGTGAAAGTCGAAATGAGTCCATACGATCTCACGAAAGGTAGAATCGTGTGGAGAGATAAAAACTAGAAGGAGTAATTATGAAAGTAAGACCATCAGTTAAACCAATGTGCGAAAAGTGCAAAGTGATCAAGCGTAACGGAAAGGTTATGGTTATTTGTTCGAAGTCACCTAAGCACAAACAGCGTCAAGGTTAATTGTTTTGAAAATAAACACACGGTCAACCGCGGCAAAATTTGACCATGTGAGGACATAAATATTAGATTTGGAGGATAAATTATATGGCACGTATATCGGGCGTGGATTTACCTAATGAAAAAAGGGTAGAAATAGGACTAACCTATATTTATGGTATAGGACGCGCTAGTGCGGACAAGATATTGGCTGCTACTGGCATCAATCCAGACACCAGAGTAAAAGACCTGACTGAGAATGAGATTGCATCTATTCGTAAATATATAGATGCCAATTTTGTCGTGGAAGGTGAAAGACGCAAAAATGTCGCTCTCGACATCAAGCGTTTAAAAGAAATTAGATGTTATCGTGGACTCAGACATGTAGCAAACTTGCCTGTCCGTGGACAATCTAGCAAGCGTAATGCACGCACTTGCAAAGGTCCAAAGAAGACGGTAGCAAATAAGAAGAAGTAAGGAGTGAATAATGGCTATTAAAAAAGAAACTAAGAAAAAGAAAAGTTCAGTAAGTAATGGCGAAGGTGCTGTGCATATTAAAGTGTCTGCCAATAATACTTTAGTCTCTTTAACAGATAGTTTTGGTAACACACTCGCTCAGAGCAGTGCGGGCAAACTCGGCTATCGTGGTGCAAAGAAGAGTACTCCATATGTTGCTCAGCAAGTGGTAGAAGATGTGCTCAAGAATGCAGCTGGCTTTGGAATCAAAAAGATCGCTATATATATTAAAGGCGCAGGCGCTGGTGGCGGACGCGAGGCAGCAGTCCGAGCAGCAACGACATATGATGGCATAGGCGTTACAATGTTTAAAGATGTATCTCCTATCCCACACAATGGTTGCAGACCACCTAAGGCTAGAAGGTTATAGGAGGTAATATGGCTAAATATACTAATGCAGATTGCAAGATATGCCGTAGAGAAGGCACTAAGCTTTTCCTTAAAGGTGAGAGATGTCTTACAAAGTGCGCATTCGACAAGCGTCCAGTGATTCCTGGACAGCATGGTACAGGTAGAAAGAAATTCTCTGAGTACGGAATGCAGTTACGCGAAAAGCAGAAAGTGCGTAAGACTTATGGATTATTAGAAAAGCAATTTAGACTGTACTACGAAAAAGCTACTCGTAGCAAGGAAGGTACAGGTTGGGCATTGCTAAAGATGCTTGAAAAGAGACTCGACAATGTCGTATATCGTATGGGAATAGGCTCATCTAGAGCTGAATGCCGTCAGATAGTAAATCACGGACATATCACTGTCAATGGTAAAAAGGTCAATATCCCTTCTTATCAGGTGAAAGTGGGCGATGTGATCCAGGTAAAAGAAAACAAACAGTCACTTGAGATGTTTGCTAGCCTAAAGACTATGAAGGTGAACACCCCTAAGTGGCTAGAGTTCAATCCTGAAACTCTGACTGGAAAAGTACTAGCAGAGCCAGAGAGAGATGATATTGATTTAGGCATTCAAGAACACTTGATTGTAGAATTTTATTCAAGATAATAGGAGATAAGATTATGATGGAAATCGAGAAACCCAAAATTGCTTTGGAAGAATTGGACAATGGCGCACACGCTGTGATCACTGTTGAGCCATTAGAAAAGGGCTTTGGTATCACTATTGGTAATATGCTTCGTAGGACTCTACTTAGCTCATTGCCTGGTGCTGCCGTAGTAGGTGTAAAGATCAAAAATGTTTTGCACGAGTTTTCAACAATAAAAGGTGTCACTGAAGATGTGCCAGATATTGTCTTGAATCTAAAATCACTAGCAGTCAAGACTGAAAATACTGAGGCAGACTTTAGAGCTACGCTTAGATTGAAGAAAATAGGGGCTGGTGAAGTCTATGCTAAGGATATCGAGTGCGAGAACGGCGTCAGCATCATGAATCCAGACTTATACATCTGCACGACAGACGATGATGCAGATCTAGACATGACGCTATATGTCGGTCGCGGTCGCGGATATGTGCCTGCTAGTCAGAATAAATCTTTCTCAGATGAAGTCGATTTCATCGCTATTGATTCGCTCTTCACGCCTGTAAAGCGTGTCAATTTCGAAGTGCAATCTAGCCGTGTTGGTCGTAGCCTAGACTATGACAAATTGGTGCTCGATGTGCAGACGCGTGGTACAGTGTCAGCTAAAGAAGTGGTCGCTCTGTCAGCAAAACTCATCAATGACTATGCTACAATGTTTGTAGACTTAGTCGAGGGTATGGACGGAATGAACATTCTCGTGGCTAGAAAAGAAGACGAAAGAACAAAATTGTTTGAAAAACCTATTGAGGAAATGGAGCTTAGCGTTCGTAGTTACAACTGCTTGAAGAGAGCAGGTATCAATACTGTAGGTGACCTTGCAAAGAAGACTCGCGCAGAGATGATGAAAGTGCGCAATATGGGTGCTAAATCTATGGAAGAAGTCATCAACAAGCTTGAATCATACGGCATAGTCCTCGAAGGTAATGAAAATTATTAAGGAGTGACAGATGAAAGTAATGAAATTAGGACGACCTACCGAAGAGCGCTTAGCCATTATGCGCAATCAGGCTACAGACCTTCTTTGGAAAGGTAAGATTGAGACCACTCTTGCACGAGCAAAATCATTGAAGAGCTATGTGGAGAAGTTATTGACTCTCGCTATCAATAGCTACGAAGATGTGATCACTGTTCAGAAGGAAAAAGTAGACAAAAAGGGTACTAAGACTACAGTCGAAGTGATGAATGACGGACCAAAGAAACTGGCAGCTAGGAGAAAGATTATCGCTAAGACTTATTCAGTAAAAGAAGAGCGTAAGCCAGGCGAGAAGAAGGCTGACTACCTACTTCGTATCGACAATATCAAAAATCCACTTTTGGAAAAGATATTCAATGTCTATGCACCTAAGTATGCAGAGCGTGCTAAAGAATTAGGTCAGAAGGGTGGCTATACTAGGATTGTTCGCACAGGACTTAGAAAGGGCGACAATGCTGAAATGGCTATCATCGAATTGATATAAAAAGATCCACCATATCGGTGGATTTTTTGCTAGAGTGGTTTGATTTTATTGGGTATATTAAATTACTATAGATGAGATTGTAGGTAGAGTTATTGAAAATTTGCTTTGCGTAAAATGGGATAAATTTGCATAAAAAACATGGACAAATTAGTCAAAGACTAAAATATTATTTCTTCTGAAATTTACCATCTTTTTTATGTACGATATAGCTCATCTCATTTGTCTCACTCAGCTCTTTGATACGCTTGAGTGCGTCGTCTTTCACTGGGTACGAGGCAATAGTGCGCTTTGCACCATCCTTTTTGATCTGCCAGACGCGATTTTCTTTGCTGTAGATCAGTCGATAGACACCCTTCTTTTCTTTCTCTTCCATACACACTCTCCTTATATATTTTATTATATCAAACCTTTCGACATAATTCAATAGATTTTTTACTTATTTTACTTTATTTTTTCATTAAGTATTGACAGGGTAGAGACTTTGTGATATATTCTATCTACATTAAAAGGTGGTATATATGTTTAATCAATATAAAGTAGTAGGCGATTATGGTAAATACGAATTAAAATTTCCTAATGGACGCTTAAACGGAGAAGTTTTTTATAATATTCAAATTTTTGATGATTTCATTGTAGTTCAGTCATTCATGGACGGTCCATGGCATATAGTCAATTTTGATGGTACTCTAGGCGAGACATATCATAAGATCTCTAGATGCATTGATGGCTTTTCAGTAGTGATAAAGAAGCCAGGAGATGAGAATAAATATCGCGATATAATTGGTAGAATCACAGATGTAAAGACTGAGTCGGGTGCCGCATTATATCAATATTTAAAGAATCCTAGGATAAATTATTTCAATCTAAATAAAGATTTCTATTCAGATAGAAGGTTCAAGCAAGCAGTGATTCAAGAAGAGATGAGACGCGCCGTGTATCCATTTGATATAGAAGAGGTCGATGATAAAAAGAAGAGAGAATTGCAACTCTCTGTATATGAGAATATCAACGATTGGCTACATTCGAATATAGATACTCAGGATGGTGTAGTGTCATTTAGCTAAGTGGGTCATATACCAAATAATATTAAATTATATTAAAAGACAGTCTAGATACTCTAGATTGTTTTTCTTTTTAATGCGTAAAATTTACAAATAAATGTTTATTTAAAATTCTCTATTTCGACTGCATAAAATCTACAAAAATTTGAAATATAAATTATTAAAACTATTGACAATTTATCTAATATTTTATATAATAAATTCGTTATAGTACAAATGCTGATTGTCTATACTGGCTTATGCCAAAAGTGGTTGCAATAATATTAAGGAGGATATAATGCCTACAGTGAATCAATTAGTTAGAAAAGGAAGAGTAAAGCAGGAAGTAAAGAGCAAATCAATACTTTTAGACGAATGCCCACAGAAGCGTGGGGTTTGTTTGACTGTCACTACTACTACTCCTAAGAAACCTAACTCAGCTTTGCGTAAGATATGTAGGGTGCGTCTATCTAATGACAAAGAGACGACTTGTTATATCCCTGGAGAAGGTCACAATCTGCAAGAGCACAATGTAGTGCTAGTGCGTGGCGGTCGTGTGCCAGATCTACCAGGTGTTAGATATCATGTCGTTCGTGGTGCATTGGATACTGCAGCTGTACAGAAGCGTAAACAAGGCAGAAGTAAGTATGGCGCTAAGCGTCCTAAATAAATATAGTCCACACGCTTAATCGCCTTATAGTGAGATTAATAGTGTGTAAATTTTGAGATATGACGAGATAGTCTATCTCATTATTCAATTTCTTTATTATAAATTTGTATATTTATATTAAAGATCCATGAAATATTTGAAATAAGATTAAATAATATAATTAAGGAGATAAATATGTCAAGAAGAAATGCGGCTATAAAAAGAGAAGTCCTACCTGACGCTATCTACAATTCTGTCCTTGTAGCAAAGATCATCAATCAAGTGATGTTAGATGGCAAGAAGGGTATCGCACAGTCGATCGTATATAGTGCGATGAAGACCGCAAGTGAGAAGCTCAATGAAGAGGCACTCTCAGTGCTGACTACTGCTATTGAGAATATCAAGCCAAAGCTCGAGACCAAAGCTAGACGCGTGGGTGGAGCAAACTATCAAGTGCCTCTAGAAGTAAGTGCTGATCGTCAGCAGACTCTAGCTATTCGTTGGTTGGTATTGTGCGCACGCAAGAGAAACGAGCGCGGTATGGCAGCTAAGCTTAGTGCCGAGATCGTAGATGCTTATAATCAGACTGGCGGAGCAGTGAAGAAGAGAGACGATATGCATAGACAGGCAGAAGCAAATAAGGCATTTGCACATTATCGTTGGTAATTTAGGGGGAATATAATATGGCGAGACAAGTTCCATTAGAAAAAATTAGAAATATAGGTATCATGGCGCACATCGATACAGGTAAGACCACCACTACTGAGCGTATCCTATTCTATACTGGTATCAATCACAAGATGGGTGAGGTGCATGATGGTCAGGCTACTATGGACTGGATGGCACAGGAGCAAGAGCGTGGTATCACTATTACATCTGCTTGTACCACTTGTAAGTGGCGTGATTGCACTATCAATATCATCGATACTCCAGGACACGTGGACTTTACAGTAGAAGTAGAGCGTTCGCTGAAAGTATTGGACGGTGCGGTAGCACTATTCAGTGCGCGTAACGGTGTAGAAGCACAGAGCGAAAATGTCTGGAGACAGGCATCTAAATTCAATGTGCCCCGCATCTGCTTTATCAATAAGATGGATATCAATGATGCGAATTTCTTGAAAGCAGTCAAGAGTATTTCTGATGTATTAGGTGCAAATGCTGTGCCTATTCAGTTGCCTATCGGTCAGGAAGCATCATTCAAGGGTATCGTAGATCTTGTCAAGATGAAAGCTTATGTTTTCTATGACGATCTCGGTAAAGATGTCCGAGAGGAAGAGATCCCAGCAGATATGCTCGCTCAGGCACAGGAATATAGACAGAAATTGATCGAAGCAGTGGCTGAGACAGATGACGCTTTGCTCGACAAGTTCTTCTCAGGTGAAGAGCTTACTATCGATGAGATCAAGCGTGGTATTAGGACTGCTACTTGTACATTAAAGATGTTCCCTGTCCTTTGCGGTACAGCTGCTAGGAATAAGGGTATTCAAGAATTACTTGACGCAGTAGTAGACTATATGCCTAGCCCTATTGATGTGCCACCTATCAAGGGTACATTACCAGATGGTACAGAAGTGGAGCGAAGCAATAGTGATAATGAGCCTTTCTCAGCGCTTGCCTTCAAGATCGCTACTGACCCATATGTAGGTCGTATCACATTCATTCGTGTGTATAGCGGAAAGCTAGAGGCTGGCAGTTATGTATTGAACTCTACTAAGGACAAAAAAGAGCGTGTCGGTCGTCTACTACACATGCATGCAAATAATCGTACAGATATATCAGAAGTGTTAGCAGGAGATATCTGCGCAGTAGTAGGTCTTAAGAATACTGGTACTGGTGACACTCTCTGTGATGAGAATCATCCTATCAGGCTCGAAGAGATGGAGTTCATGAAGCCGGTGATCGAGCAGGCTATCGAGCCTAAGGACAAACAAGCACAGGAAAAGCTAGGTATAGCTATCGCAAAACTTATGGAAGAAGATCCTACCTTCAAGTCATACACAGACGATCAGACTGGTCAGACTATCATCGCAGGTATGGGTGAATTGCACCTTGATATCATCGTGGATAGAATGAAGAGAGAATTCAATGTCGAAGTAAATGTAGGTAAGCCACAGGTGGCATACAAAGAGACTATTCGTAGAGCTGTCGAAGCTGAAGGTAAATATATCAAGCAGTCCGGTGGTCGTGGACAATATGGTCATTGTAAGATCAAGATGGAGCCACTCGAGAGAGACAAGGGATATGTGTTTGAGAGCACGGTCGTTGGTGGTGCTATTCCTAAGGAATTTATCCCACCTATTGATGCAGGTATTCAGGAAGCTAAGAAGTCAGGTGTGCTCGCTGGATATGAGACTATTGACTTTAAGGTGACCGTTTATGACGGATCTTATCACGATGTCGACTCGTCAGAAATGGCGTTCAAGATCGCTGGATCTATGGCATTCAGAGAAGCTATGAAGAAAGCTGACCCAGTATTGCTAGAGCCTATCATGAAGGTGGAAGTAAACACTCCAGAAGATTATCTAGGTACAGTAATGGGTGGTATCACATCTCGTCGTGGTGTGCTCACAGGTACTGAAGTGAAGTTCGGTACTCAAGTGATCCATGCAGAAGTGCCACTATCTGAAATGTTTGGATATTCTACTGATCTTCGTGGTAGCACACAGGGTCGTGGTACATTCACAATGGTGTTCGACCACTATGCAGAATGCCCTAAAAATGTCGCTGATAAAATTATCGGCGATAGAAAGAAATTGACCGAATAAAATTAAAAAAAGTATATGTTTTTACTTGACTTTAATCAATATTTTAAAGTAAAATAATATAGTATAAATAATAAAGGAGAATTAAATTATGGCAAAAGCTAAATTTGATAGAACCAAACCACATGTTAATATCGGTACGATTGGTCATGTCGATCATGGTAAGACTACTTTGACCGCTGCTATTACTATGGTTTTGGCTGCAAAAGGTCAGGCTCAAAAGATGAGATATGATGAGATCGATAAGAGCCCAGAAGAGAAAGCTCGTGGTATCACAATCAATACTTCTCATGTTGAGTACGAGACTAACAAGCGTCACTACGCTCACGTAGACTGCCCAGGACACGCAGACTATGTAAAGAACATGATCACAGGTGCTGCCCAGATGGACGGTGCTATCCTTGTCGTTGCTGCGACTGATGGTCCAATGCCTCAGACTAAAGAGCACATTTTGCTTGCTCGTCAGGTAGGTGTACCTTACATCGTAGTATTCTTAAACAAGATCGATCAAGTCGATGATGCAGAACTTATTGATTTGGTTGAGATGGAAGTTCGTGATTTATTGAGTTCTTATGGATTCGACGGAGACAATACTCCAGTCATCAGAGGTAGTGCATTAAAGGCTCTTGAGGCTGCATCTGCTGGTAATGTTGATGCTCCAGAGTGCAAGTGCATTTACGAATTGATGGACGCTGTAGACAGCTTCATTCCAGATCCTGTTCGTGATACAGATAAGCCATTCTTGATGCCTGTAGAAGATGTATTCTCGATCACTGGTCGTGGTACAGTGGCTACTGGTAGAGTAGAGCGTGGTGTAGTAAGACTCAATGAAGAAGTTGAGTTAGTAGGTATCAAGCCTACTCGTAAGGTTGTCATTACTGGTATCGAGATGTTCAGAAAGTCTCTTGATGAAGCTCGTTCTGGTGATAATGCTGGTCTACTACTTCGTGGTATCCAGAGAAATGAAATCGAGCGTGGTCAGGTTCTTGCTAAACCTGGTACTATCACTCCTCACACTAAGTTTAAGGCTGAGGTGTATGTATTGAAGAAAGAAGAGGGTGGTCGTCACACTGCATTCTTCAACGGATATCGTCCACAATTCTTCGTTCGTACTACTGATATTACTGGTTCAATCAAGCTTCCAGCTGGCGTTGAAATGGTAATGCCTGGTGATAATGTGTCTATGGAGATCGAGCTCATCCACCCAATCGCTATTGAGAAAGGTATGAGATTCGCTATCCGTGAAGGTGGCCGTACTGTTGGTTCAGGCGTAGTATCTGAGATCGTTGAGTAATTTATAGTATATTAAAGTTCCACATTTGTGGGACTTTTTTTATTAAAGTCTCTTTATTATTAAACTCTTATCAAATTTTAATTAAAATAAAGTTTCTATAGTCGATTGAAGAAAGATTGAGACAAGCACTATTATGTAAGATTAGCGTTAAAGACAATTTATTCTATATTAAATTTATAATATAAAATAAAAGACTTATCTTTTTTCTAAATATCTGTTATAATGAAAAAAATATGAAAATTTTAAAATAGTATTGACTCTCCACTTAGGTGTAGTGTTATAACTAGGGTGTGAAAAGGAGAAGGTATGTTTAGAATTGGTAAACTGAGCGAAATCACAGGAATTTCTATCAAAACAATACGATTCTATGAAGAAAAGGGATTGCTTAGTCCAATAGAGGTCGACCGATGGACTAATTATCGCTATTATGATGAATCTAGTATTGACAGATTGAGTCAAATCGCGTATTTAAAAAATCTGGGTCTGACATTGAATGAAATTCTGAATCTGAACGAAGAGACTCTGAAAAAGAAGACGAAAGAACTGACGAAAATACTCGACAAGATCAAATCAAACATAAATACACTTTCTGACCTTTCATTAAAAGGAGAAATAGTTATGAAAAATTTTGTAGACGATCCTAGGGTAATCGGTAAGTGGAAAAAATAGCGGTTGTAGACAGTGTAGATGATTTTAGGGCAGGCAAGAGAAAAGATTTTGATGTATTTATTTTTAATAATCTTTATTTTTTGCCTAAAGGTGAGCAGTATTGGATATTTTCTTGGAGCAAAGGTAAATTATTTGTAAAAGACAAAGTCTTTAAATATGATATCATTGATGGTAAATTATTCATATATTTGACCGTATATGGTAGCAAAGAAATTAGCGACATTATCGTCTATGAACAACTTGACGATAAAAAATATACACGCGAAGAAATCAGAATCGAAGACAATATCGATTTGCCGTTTATAGACGATAGACGATTGCTCGGCGTATGGAATGTAGCTGATCTAATAGATAGTAAAAAAGATTTTAAGCCAGCAGATGCTACAGATAAATATTATGTGAAACGTATCATTTTTGACAAGGCTGGCAGAGTGGATATGATTGTAGGTGATGACAATAGAGTCTTGAAGATGAAATGGACGAAGAATGTGCTCATCAATGAGAAAGGCAAGACAGCATCCGAAATCGAGATTATAGATGTGAAAGATGATGAATATATGATCCTTGAATGGAAATCTGGTGATTATGTATTCGGCGGGGAAATTAGCTGCTATTATGTTTTGAAGAAAATTAAATAACAGATAATTTTTGTCATTATTTGATAGTGAAAAAATGTAACATTTATTATTTCGTATGGGCTCATGCATACACAATTAAGTTTGATAATCTGGTATTTGAATACATTTTGTTTAATAAAAGCAGAAAAACTATTGACTTTTCAATTTTTGTATGATAACATATTAATATGAATATAATTATTAACAAAGCTGTATATTACTGGTATTACATATAGTTTGCTATATGTATCAGTTTTGTTTCTAATTTTTTATAGAATTTTAATAGACACTG